>NZ_CAWPRX010000028.1:0-23622 GCF_963890365.1 Tychonema sp. LEGE 07196
TTGTTTCTGAGCTTCTGCAATTTCGGCTTCTGTTTCTGCGACTAGGGCGATCGCGGCTCCCACCGGAGCAACTTCGCCAGCTTCTACAATAATTATTGCTAGATAGCCTTCGTAGAAAGACTCGACATCCATGTCGGCTTTGTCGGATTCAACTACGACTACGGTTTCGCCCTTTTCTACTTTGTCTCCGGCGGATTTGACCCAGGAAACAATTTTGCCCTCTGTCATGGTAGAACTCAGGGCTGGCATGAAAACTTCGCGAATCATCTGTAAAAAGTCCTTTTGATTTGGTAATTGGCGATCGGTATTTGGCGATTGATAATTGGCGATCGGCAATCGGCAATAATTATTATTATGCCAGCCTCTAGTCCGAAGATGTGCGACTATCAACTCAAAATTACATACCAATTAGCAATTACCAATTACCAATTACCAATTTCTAACTTCTAAATATCACCTCGAATTTCTTCAACTATGCCGTCGCGGAGTAGAATTTCTACTTGCATTTTTTGAATCAAGTTTTCTCCCATCCCGACGGTGAACGTGCCGTCAATTTGACCTTGACTAACTTCTTGTTCGAGGTCTAAAACCTGTACTTGTTGGAGTTGTTGCAGGTTTTGGTTTTTTTGTTCTAGCAGTTCGCTCTTTCTTTGATTCACTTGCACTTGAATGTTTTCTATTTGCTGCGTTACTTGCGGGCCTGGGGGTTGCAGGTTTTGCTTTTGGATTTCAGAAATCATCCGGCTCCCTTGCATTTCTAGCTGTTGTAGCTGAGAATCTATTTGGTTGATTTGGCCTTGGAGTTGTTGTTGAGCTTCTTCTTTCCAGCGGGGAGTAACGATGACTTTCACGCTAATCGAGCGCTTCAAGAGTAATTGTGGTTCCATGTTGTTGCTTGTCAATTATCAAGGGGAATTAGTGATTAGTCATTCGTCCTAAGTCATCCGTCATTAGTCATTAGTTCGCAAACATTTCCTAAGGACTGAGGACTCGGATTCGAGACTAGGGCGTTGGTGTCAACTTAACCTTCAAACCTACGATCGGTCTTCTGTCTGGCGATTTAGGCCAGATCCCGCCTAGCCCAGGGCCCGCACGCCCCTAGGTCGGGGGGGGATAAGAATCTTCTCAAAGTCAACCCCTCTTCTTAAGGGGGATGCGAGGGGGATCTGGCAAGAGCTATCAACGAGAGATACAAAGGTTTTCAGGCGATTGTTGACACCAATTGGGACTCGGGTGTTGGGATCATTTTTGCTTTTCCATTCCCCAAGTCCTGCGAATATTTTCAAAACATCCCGTCAATCATATCGCGGTAGTGTTCAGTCACAACCGGGCGCTTAATTTTCAGGGTCTGGGTCAACATTCCATTTTCCATTGAAAATGGTTCCTGAATCAACCGGAACGGGCCGATGCGATCGTCCGCGCGGTATCCAGGGCGATTTTTCACCTCCCGGTTCAACTCTTGGCGGAATAAGTCTTGAATTATCTTGCTATTCCAGTCAATTTCCTGTATGGGCGGACTCTGAGTTTCGCCCCATTTGAGTAGGGCTTCTGAATTGGGGACAATTAAGGCGCCGATCGATTTCTGGTCTTGACCTACTACGATAATTTGGTCGATGTAGGGGCTGCGGATGCAGGCATCTTCGATCGGCTGCGGTTCGATATTTTCGCCGTTGCTGAGGACGATCGTATCTTTGGCCCGCCCGGTCAAAACTAAGTCGTTTCCAGGTGTCAGCCAGCCTAAATCGCCGGTGTCAAACCAGCCCATCGAGTCCATCACCTTTGAGGTAGCTTGGGGATTGAGATAATAGCCCGCCATGATTTGCGGCCCTTTTGCCAATACCAAGCCGCGCTGGCCCGGAAGCAGTTGTTGCCGAGTCTCCGAGTCTACTATTTTAATTTCCGTACCCGGAATAGGCTGTCCGGCAGAACCTTTAAGATTGTGCCAAGGGCGGCGGACTGTCAAAACCGGGGATGTTTCGGTCAAACCGTATCCCACCAACAAACCGATATTCGCAATTTCAAAGAAATTGTCTAAATGCGCGGCCAAAGAACCGCCGCCGCTGATTGCCCACTTAAAACGTCCTCCCGTAGCTTCCCGGACTTTTTTGTAAACGAGTTTTTCGGCAAGGGCGTAAACGGGCGACAACAGAATGATTTTGATCCGGGCGATCGAGTTTTCAGCAACTGAGGCAGGTTGTAAATTGAGAGTTAATCCTTCGACAATCCGGCGGGCTTCTATGTATTTTTGGCTGGCAGATAACAGGAAATTCACCAATTTTTGTTTGTTGGGAGGCTGTTCCCGAAATTGCTTTTGTACTGCCTCGTAAATCGATTCCCAGATGCGCGGAACGCTGACCATGTACTGGGGTTTGTAAGTTTTAAAGTCTTGTTTGAAATAGCGAATGCTGGTGTAAATTTGGGTGCATCCTTGGGAAAACATGAAATATTCAACCGTGCGTTCGTAGGCGTGCCAACTGGGGAGGATGCTGAGAACGCCATCGCCGGCTTCGGGTTGGAGAATTGTCCCGAAGGTGGTGATTTGGTGCAGCAAATTGCCGTGGGTCAGCATAACGCCTTTGGGTTGACCTGTTGTGCCGCTGGTGTAGAGGAGAGTGGCGAGGGTTTGCGGGTTGTGGTTGGTTGGTTTGAGGGTGCTACTTGCCCCTGTGGCCATGACTTCGGAAAATTTGACTGTGTTGAGGGTTTGGTTGGTTTCCGGTTCTTCGTCGGAGAGGAGGACGACGAGTTGAATGGGTAAGTCGGGGAGGCGGTGTTGGAGTTTTTTGAGTAATGCCTGGTTTTCGACTACCAAGGCGGTACTGCCGCTGTCTTGGATGATGTGGAGGAGTTCTTCGGGGTCGGCGGTGGCACCTCGAACGACGTTGGCGGCCCCGGCGGTCATGATGCCTTGGTCGGCTATCAGCCAGCGGGGGCTGTTGTCGGCGAAGAGGGCGACGCGGGGAGGGATTGGTTCTTCGGGATTGGATTGGATGCCGAGGGCTTGCAAGCCGCGGGCGAATTGCTGGATTTGGTGGTAGAGGTCGGTGTAGGTGAGTTTGATTTCTGGCTGGCTGTGGGGATCGTGGAGGGCGACGGTTTGGGGAAATCGCTGTTTGACGATCGCCCAAATTTCGGGTACGGATTTAATGGAACTGTAATCGATCAGGCGGCTGAGGTTCGCGCGCTCGCGATCGGTCATTTGAGACAATGTGTAAGACGCTGGGTCGTTCATAGTTATTTTTTGTGAGTTTTGGGCGATCGAAGTATTTGGTAAATTTAGCATCTCTACTTTTGTGCATAATAGCTTTCTGCATAATACCTTTCTGCCGAAAAAATATAAGTTGACGGTTTGGTAGCGGTATTTCGTAAATAAACGTTGCTATAGCACTTCTCACAAATATGAGGTATTGATAGATCCCCCCAATCTCTCAATCCCCAATCTAAAATCTAAAACCTAAACCTCATCTTTTTGAGAAAGTCAACGTAGGGTGCATCGCCAATCCCAACTCTCGCCCCACAACGCCGGATTAAACCAGCGACGCACCCTACAACTTATAACTTCAGTAAACCCTATTGAACCTCGATCTCAGCTTTTTGAGAGGGGTTGACGAATACTCACCTATCTAAAGTATGAATAATCGCGAACCCGCCCGATCTAATTTATGTTATATTGCAACTCATATCCCCAGATAATTGACTGAAACGGGCATTTTCTCGGTAGTCTACCGGACAGTCAATCACGCAGGGAACATCTTGAGCAAGCGCTTCCTTCAGGATAGGAATTAAATCGCTAGCAGATTCCACGCGATAGCCTTTTAAACCCATACTTTCGGCAAATTTTACAAAGTCGGGATTGCCAAATTTGATAAAATCTGAATGGCCAAACTGATCTTCCTGCTTCCATTCAATTAACCCGTAGCCGCCGTCATTAAAGATGAGAGTCACAAAATTAGTACCGACGCGCAACGCAGTTTCTAACTCTTGACAGTTCATCATAAAACCGCCGTCGCCTGTGGCTGCTACTACTTTGCGATCGGGATAAACGAGTTTTGCAGCCACCGCGCCGGGAATCGCAATTCCCATTGCCGCAAATCCGTTGGAAATTAAACAGGTATTCGGGCGATCGCAATGATAGTGCCGCGCGATCCACATTTTATGAGCTCCCACATCAGATATGACAATATCTTCCGGGCCCATAACTTGCCGCAAATCGTAAATCAGTTTTTGCGGCTTGATCGGGAAACCATCATCCGCTGCATATTGTTCGTACCCAGCGCGAATATCCGCCCGCAATTGCTTCGCAAAAGGGTCTACTTTTTCCATGCGATCCGCGCGCTGCAAAATTTCATTGAGGGAATCAGAAATATCCCCCACAACTTCTACAATAGGAATATAACTGCTATCAACTTCTGCAGGCAAAGCTCCAATGTGAATAATCGGAATTTTCCCGTCAGGATTCCACTTTTTCGGGGAATATTCAATTAAATCGTAGCCAACAGCAATCACTAAATCCGTTTCTTCAAAAGCACAACTAATGTAATCTCGCTTTTGCAATCCCGTCGTCCAAAGTGCCAAAGGATGAGTGTAAGGAATTACGCCTTTGCCCATAAAAGTATTAGCTACTGGAATATTTAATCGAGTAGCAAATTCTGTCAAAGTATCGCTAGCGTTAGCGCGGACTGCGCCGTTTCCTACTAACAGCAAAGGACTTTTTGCCTTAGAAATTGCTATGGCTGCGTTATTCAGGCTTTTGTAAGCGCCAAAAGTTTTTTCGCGGTTGTCTTTGGTGAGCGGCTTTCCTTCCACAGGCATTGCGGCGATGTTTTCTGGCAAGTCAATATGAACTGCTCCGGGCTTTTCGCTTTGAGCAACTTTAAAAGCTTTGCGGACGATTTCTGAGGTCGTGCTGGGGCGGACAATCTGAGCGTTCCACTTAGTAACAGGAGCAAACATAGCCACCAAATCTAAATATTGGTGCGATTCTATGTGCATTCTGTCTGTACCGACTTGTCCGGTAATTGCTATTAGAGGAGCGCCGTCTAAGTTGGCATCAGCAACTCCTGTCATTAAGTTAGTTGCGCCGGGGCCCAAGGTGGACAAGCAAACGCCGGCTTTGCCTGTGAGCCGGCCGTAAACGTCGGCCATGAAGGCTGCGCCTTGTTCGTGGCGAGTAGTAATAAATTTAATTGAAGAGGTTCTTAGGGCTTCTAAAAGTTCTAAATTTTCTTCTCCGGGAAGTCCGAATACGTATTCTACGCCTTCGTTTTCTAAACATTTGACAAGTAGTTGAGCTGTGTTCATTTCGGTTTTCTCCTATTTAAATGGGGCGGTATTTTTGACAAATCTTTCGTCAAAATACTAGATTAATTTTAACCGCTGATGAACGCGGATTGACGCAGATTAATTGATGTTTTGACGAAAAATTTGTCAAATTTTGTTTATTTTACCCACACTGTTTTGATGTTGACAAATTCGTGAATTCCTTGGATGCTCAATTCGCGTCCGTAACCGGAGCGTTTGATGCCCCCAAAGGGCAGTCTGGGGTCGGATTTGACTAAGCCGTTAATGAATACTGCGCCGGCTTCTAGTTCGGAAATAAACCGATCGCTCTCTGTTCTTACTGTAGTCCAAGCTGCGGCACCCAAGCCAAAGGATGTGCTGTTAGCTAGGGCGATCGCCTCATCGATGCCTGCAACCCAGAATACTAAGGCTACCGGGCCGAAAAACTCTTCTTGACGCGCCGCAGCATCCGCAGGAATATCTGACAGGATAGTTGGTAAGTAAAAATTGCCCGCCTTCTCTGACAGCGGGCGGCCGCCAGTGAGAAGTTTGGCCCCCGATTTGATGCAGGTTTGCACTTGATTGTCCAATTCTTTGAGGATTGCTGGGGTAGCCAAAGGGCCGATATCGGTTTCGGGCAACATCGGATCGCCTACTTTTAATTGCTCGAATTTTTCGATAAATCCTTTAATGAATTCGTCGGCGATTTCTTCTGCTAAAATAAAGCGTTTGGCACCGATGCAGGATTGGCCGTTATTCAGCATCCGCGATGTGACTGCTGTTGATAAAGCTAATTCTAAATCGGCGCTGGACATTACAATAAATGGGTCGCTTCCTCCCAATTCCAACACTACTTTTTTGAGATTTTTGCCGGCATTTGCTGCCAAACTTTCCCCAGCGGGTTCGCTACCGGTGAGAGTTGCTGCTTTGATGCGATCGTCCGCAACTATCTTAGCTACTTTGTCGGCTCCCACTAACAAAGTTTGAAAAACTCCTTCGGGAAAGCCAGCTTCCGCGAAAATTTCCTCGATTTTTAAAGCGCACTGCGGCACGTTGGAAGCGTGTTTGAGCAAGCCGACATTGCCCGCCATCAGCGCCGGTGCGGCAAACCGAAACACTTGCCAAAATGGGAAATTCCAGGGCATGACGGCTAAAATAACGCCCAGCGGTTGGTAGCGGACAAAGCTACTGCTAGCATCTGTGGTTGCGGGTACGTCTGCCATAAATTGAGCGGCATTTTTGGCGTAGTAGCGGCAAACTAAGGCGCATTTTTCTATTTCGCCGATCGCCGATTTGAACGTTTTCCCCATTTCCAGCGTCATCATTTCGGCGTAAATTTCGCGATCGCGCTCCAAGATATCCGCAGCTTTTTGCAGCCAAATTGCTCGCTGCTCAAACTGCAAGTCGCGGTAATTGTTAAAAGCTTGCTGTGCTAATTCCAGCTTAGCTTCAATTGCCTCATCCGTTATCTCCTCAAAAGTTGAGAGCGTTTCTCCCGTTGCTGGATTGATAGTAGCAATAGTCATTGTTTCATCTCCTTTTCAAAAAACAAAAAATTCCCTGATAGTTGTGAAGCTACCTCGGGAGTTGCATTGATATATTACAAAATTGGGATCGATCGGCCACATTTTCAGGCATTAACAATATCGTTTCCGGCTGCATCGTCAGGTGATAAATTAGAGGGAAATTCATTAATTATTTTTACAAGTCACCACCTATCTCGGTGCAATCTTCAGTTGTTCGATTCACAGTCAACAGTAGGGGCGGTGCCCCCGTGCGGGCCCTCTTAACAGTCAACAGTCAACAGTCAACAGTCAACAGTTAACAGTTAACAGTTAACAGTCAACAGTCAACAGTCAACAGTCAACAGTCAACATCATGAGGAGTGCAACCGGAATTGATATAACTTGCAAGTGCCGGAATTGGTTTAAAAATCTCATTGTTTAATTATAGTGCAACAGATCCAATGCAAATCTTAAGAAATTTTGTTGTTAAAGTTTATATTGGCGATCGAATTAACTGGTTTCCAGGCTCTGCTGGGGAATCCATATTCAGAGGATCTACCTCGGCTGAGAACATAGAGAATCGAGGCAGAGCCTGCGGAGCTCCGTTACCAGGCTCTGCCTGGTAACGAGTAACATAGCTGGCAAACTTCGCGCCCAATCGCAATCTAAACAGACTTTTCCTCAATGTAATTCTGCACGTAAGACTGATAGTAATACCTGCTGCCCTTATCGTTATTAGCCACCATTCCCAACAGCGGAATTCCTGCCATTTTCAAATCCTCAAAAGCCAACAACAGCGCCTCCCGCTCAGTTTGATGCAGCCCAACTACCAGCATCAATCCGTTAGTTTGACCGGCCAACAAATTCGCATCTGCCAAACCCAAAAGCGGCGCAGTATCGTAAATAACTAAGTCAAAATGACTTGCCAAAGCTGCCATTAAATGCTGCATTTTTCGCGAAGAAAGTACCTTGGTGGGGTCTGGAGGTACTGGCCCGGATGTTAACACAAACAGGTTTTCATCCCTGGGCGATCGCACGATCGCATCTTCCACATCCAAATCCTCAGCAATCACGTTGTGCAAGCCTTGCCAGTTCGGCAAACCGAGCATTTCGTGCACCTGCGGCCGCCGTAAATCCGCATCCACCAACAGCACTTGCTGGCCCATTGCAGCCGCCGCCCGTGCCAGATTTACTGCCACAGTAGACTTGCCATCAGCTACTTGACAAGACGTAATTACACAAGAATTGATCGGAGTATCAACATTTAGCAACCGAATATTAGCATTGAGCGATCGAAAAGCCTCTTGAAAAGCATCCGTCGGCATCGGCGAACTTTCCGCATCCACAGAATTTGTCTCCGCAGGCGGCAGTCTCAAAATTTTATCGCTAGCAGGAATTATCCCCAACAAAGGCAGGTGAATCGAATGTTTGACATCCTCGGGAGTCTGGAACACCGTTTTATTATTAAACCGTTCCGCCAACTGCGCCATCAGCATACCGAACACCAAACCAGCCAATCCCCCCAAAGCCAAATTCAAAGGCATAATCGGAGCAACAGCCATCAACTCGCCATTTCTATAGCGCGGAATTTCCGGCTTCGCAATCACCTCCCAAGCCACCTCTTTTTGACCCACAGCTTCTAGCTGCAAAGCTTGCTGTTTCGCCAGCAAACTATTCAGCGTATTATTAGTCAACTCCGCCTCCCGCTGCAAATCCGAATAGCGGCGCAAAATCACCGGAAATCCTTGAGAATATTGATTCAACTCCTTAGCCGCTTGTTCCAAAACCACATTTCGCACCCCCAGCACCTGAATCAAATTAGCAGTACCGATAAACTGCTCGATCAACTTAATCCGCACCGGATCTTGAAAAGCCAGCACCTGCGAATTCACCTTAGCCAAATCAGTTCCCAAAACTTGTTGAGCTTCTTTCTTCAACAAAGGAATCAAATTATTGCGCTGTTCTCGCAACAATTGAATTTGCGGAGTTTGGTCTGTATATGTAGCCGAATTAATTGCAATTTGCCCTTCCAATTGCTGTAATTGAGTCAGCATTGCTTGATAGCGGGGAGCTTGACTCAAAGCCGAAGCCATCAGCGCTTGTTTCTGGTTCAATCCGAGCTGATTTTGCAGGTTAGCATAGAGCAATCTCTGCTGGTTGAACTGTGTTTGCGCGTCCAATCGTTGCGCTTGAATTTGACTAATTTGTTGCGCTAATTGTTGGCTTTGAATTTGCGGATCGATGAAATTGTATTGCTGCCGCAATTTTTGAATTTCGGTTTGCAGAAGTTGTTGGCGCTTTTTTTGGTTCGGAAGTTGCGATTTCACAAAATCTAGACTCTGGTTAATTTGTGATTTGGTATCTTGCACGCTGTAGTTGCGGAAACCAACTGCCACTTTTTCCAAAACAAAATTAATTTTTTTCGGATCGTAATCTCGATATCTAACTTCGATAATTTTGGTATTTTTGAACCGATTGACTGACAGCCTGGTTTTTCCCGAAAACGGTAAATTATCTGCTTTTTGGTTCAAAAGGTAGCTGTAATTTATTTCGGGATATTTAGCCTGCAATTGTTTAATAATTGGCGACATCACTTGCGGGCTTTGCAAAACTTGAATTTGCGATTCGTAGTCAAAACCAGGATTTTCCGCACTTCCGGGACTCGCTGGTTGCACTTTCAGCTCGCCGGCATAGATTTTTGCTAAAGTGTTTTGCGTAATAGGGGCTTCTACTAATAATTGAAACCGCCCTTCGTATTCGCTTTTTTGAGTCAACGTCCAGGCAAAAACTCCTGTTGTTACTGCCACTGCTACGCCGATGACTAAGAGGGAACGGCTGCGACAAATCTCCCAAAAACTTAACTCTTCTTCCTGTGTGTTTTCCCTGTCTAAAAATTGATTTTCTTGATAAACTGCTGTTGATATTTTTTGTCGATCCAAAATTTGTCTATTGTTATTAAACTGTGTTATTTGAGACTTTTTACCTGGTTTCATTTGATTTTACAACTTATTAGTTTAAACGTCTGTAAGGCGGGAGTCGTTTCATTAACCCGGTTTCTGACTAGATATCTAGTTACCCAACTAAAAAATTTTCTAGAAACCTGGTTTTTGAAGCCCTAGCGCTAGTCTATTCAAATCACCGAAAAATATTGAACAACCGAAATATTCCCAACAGCGGGCTCAAAGGAGCGAGAGTCCCGCCTACATTATCCGAGAAGGTAGCACGGCCCGATCGCCTTACCATAATTACATCATTATTTTGCAGTTTGGGATTAGTTTCCTCATTGGCTGTTGCAGAAAAATTTACCTTAACACTCAGTCGAGAAACAGTACCGTTAGGATTCAGGCGAATTAAATCTACAGAATCCATTTCGGCGCGCGATTTATTAAAACCTCCGGCTGCTACCAGCGCTTGATTTAATGAAGTGTTGGGTACCATCGCAAACGATCCGGGTTTCACGACTTCTCCCACAATGCTCACCTTAATCGTATCCGGTGAAAAAGTAGAATTAGCCACTTGTTGGCCTTCGACTGCATCAAGATTGTCGGCTTTGGGAACAATTACCGTATCTCCCTGTTGCAGCGCTAAGTCTTGAGATACATCTCCCCCTTCCAAAAGTTGCCACAAATTTACATTAATAATTTGTTCCGTACCCGCGCGAGTCAGGCGGCGAACTTGTATTTGTCTGATATCGGCTACCGGTGTAATGCCGCCGGCCATTTTAATCGCCTTAGTTACAGTTTGCTGTACGAGAGTTTCCCCACCTGCGGGAGTTTCGCTGGTGGCAGCAAACAAACCAGAATTTGCACCTATTTCATTCTCTTGTACTCTACTTTGAACCTCTTTTGCCAGAGTATAAGTACCGGGGCGAGTTACTTCGCCCACCACAGCAATATTAATTGGTTGAGTGCTTTGTCCGGTAATGTTAGCTACTGCTAAAGTCGGTGCTTCTTGGCGGTTGAGGCTAGTTACAGTGGGAATAAATATCGTGTCGCCGTCGCGCAAAGTCAAATCGGCGCGCAAATCGCCGTTTTGCAATAATTCCCACAAATCCACACTAATAATTTGTTCCGGTGCGTTGCGCTGGGGGCGGCGGATTTTGATTTGCCGCACGTCTGCTGATTGGGTAATTCCTCCCGCCATTCGCAGAGCCCGCGATATCGTGGGCATTTGAGTGCCAATTTGTTCTGAGGTGCCTCCGGGGCCTGCTGCTGAGGATATTGTATAGGCTCCGGGGCGGTTAATTTCACCGGCGATCGCAATTTGCAAAGGACGCGCCGCCAGCAGTTTCAGCGTAATCCAAGGACGTTTGAGATATTTGCCGTATAGCTCCTTGACAGCATTAGAAGCTTGTTCTAAGGTCATTCCGGCCACTTCCAGGGTGCCAATTAAGGGCAAACTCAGGGAACCGTCTGCCTGTACTTGGTGTTGACCGTTGGGGCCGCTGTATTCCGGGACGTTGAAAATGTCCATTTGAACGCGATCGCCCGCGCCCAAAGTGTAAACTTCCGATCGTACAGTTGCAGGCGCACTTGCCGGAAGTCCCGGAAATCCCGGCGCTGCGGGTACGGATATCGGCTCCCCCGAAGCAGGAGGAGGAGGAGGAGGCGCAAACTGAGCAGCCGCCGGAGACGAACCCACAGCCCCCAGCACTGAAACTGTTAAACTTTGGACAATCAAATTTTTGACGGCATTACTTGTCAAATAACCCAGCTTGCAGCTTTTGCTGGAAACATCTCTCCGGGTTCCTTTCCTCGAAACAGAAGCGAACAATCGAACCATTTCCGTCAAAGCCAAGAAAGCCCGAGGATCAGGTTTTTGATCGAGTTGCACGCCGCGCGAAGAACTTTTCACCACCATCGCTTTTTGCCCCTATCCTCTTCCTACCCCGCCAACATCAAATGTAACCTAACTGTTCTAACTTGCTCAGAACTTTTTTAACGCTCTCTTCTACACTTTCTTGCTCTGTGTAACAAATTATCTCAGGATTGAGCGGTTCTTCATAGGGATCGTCAATTCCGGTAAAACCCTTAATTTCTCCGGCTCTCGCCTTAGCGTACAGCCCCTTGACATCGCGATTTTCGCACACTTCTAAAGGCGCTGTGACATACACTTCAACAAAATTTGGCTCCATCGCTCTAATTTCGTCGCGAATTGCTCTGTAGGGGCTAATAGCTGCGGTCATTGCGGCAACTCCATTGCGGCTCAGCAGGTGAGCGACAAATCCAATCCGCCGAATATTAGTATCCCGGTCTTCTTGGCTAAATCCCAAACCTTTTGACAAGTTGGTACGCACGACATCTCCATCCAAGATTTCCACTTTGCAGCCTCGACGCTTCAATTCTGGTTGGAGAGCTTCGCTGATAGTTGTCTTACCGGAACCGCTCAGGCCGGTGAACCACAAAATAAAACCTTTTTCCATTTTTAATTGCTTGGTTAGTAGTGAATAGTGGGGAAATTGTGCGATTTATTATTTTAATCTTTTGGTTCCCATTTTCTGATTGTTTTTGATTTGAGATGGGCTCTGATTTTCAGATTTTTATTAACCGCAGAGGACGCAGAGGACGCAGAGGAAGAGGTCAGAGGGAAGAGGAAAAATAGGTGGTCTTAAAATCCGTTGTACAATTTTTACGATCGCCTGTCGGCTGCGAGCCGTCTTTTCGCAAAAAACCCGGTTTCTGGCCCCATGCGTAACTAAAATCTAAAATCTTCATGTCTTCTCTCTTAAAAGCAGATGTTTTGGTAGTCGGTGGCGGCACCGGCGGCACTGCAGCAGCCGTGCAAGCAGCCCGCCGCGGTGCCAAAACTATTTTAGTCAGCGAATTCCCTTGGCTGGGAGGAATGCTGACTTCCGCTGGCGTTTGTGCTCCCGATGGTAACGAATTAGCAGCTTTTCAAACTGGTTTGTGGGGTGCATTTCTCCGGGAACTTCAGCAGCGACAGCCGGGAGGTTTGGATTGGGGTTGGGTCAGTTTTTTTACTTACGATCCCCGCGTCGGTGCGGAAATTTTTGCTGATTGGGTTAAGTGTTTGCCGAACTTGCACTGGATTTCTGGACAAATAGCTCGCGATGTGATTTGCGAAGGTAACAGAATTTCTGGCGTTCGGTTTGCAGATGTTACTGTGTTGGCCAAAGTCACTTTGGATGCAACGGAATTGGGAGATTTATTGGCTTTAGCGGAAGTCGGGCACCGCTGGGGTTGGGAATTTCAAGCTGAGTGGGGAGAACCCAGCGCGCCGATCGCCCCTAACAATCTCACACAACGGTATTCGGTGCAAGCTCCGACTCGGGTGGTTGTCATGCAGGATTTTGGTGAAGGTGCTGCGGCACCAGAAATTCCCGCGCCTCCGGTGGACAATCCCGATCGATTTATCGGCGCTTGGAAAGATTGCACTCCCGAACAATTTCTCAACTACGGCAGGCTGCCGGGGGGATTGTTGATGATTAATTGGCCGATTCGCGGTAATGATTATGGTGAAGGGGTCGATCGACTAATTGAATCAACAGCATCTCGACAAGAATTCCTCCAAGAAAGTTTTTGGCACAGTCAAAGTTTCGCGCGCTTCATTCAAACTCAACTCGGCCGCCGCTACGGGTTAGCACAGAATATTTTCCCTATTTCCCAGCCCGAAAATTCACCCAATTCTCCCCTGCTTTCCTCTGCTTTCGCGCTGCATCCTTACTACCGAGAAAGCCGCCGTTTGCGGGGAGTACAAACAATTCGAGAACAAGATATTTTGCCTGTTGTCGGTGGCAGAGTTGCGAAGTTGCCGATAAATTCTCAGGGAATTTGTGAAACAATTGCGATCGGCAACTATGCCAACGATCATCACTATCCCTGCGGCGACATTCCTTTGCAACCCAAATCTATCCGCTGGGGCGGCCGCTGGACTGGCACAACTTTTACAATTCCTTACAGCGCGCTAATTCCTGCGAGTGCAGACGGATTGCTGGTTTGCGAAAAAAATATTTCTGTCTCTCACATCGCCAACGGTGCAACTCGCTTGCAGCCGGTGGTGATGAATATCGGACAGGCGGCGGGGATGGCGGCGGCTTTGTGCGCGGAAGCTGGATGTGCGCCGCGCGATTTGTCGGTGAGGGTTTTGCAGGAAGCTTTGCTGCAAGATTCCGAGGCGAGGGCGGCGGTTGTTCCTTTATTTAATTTGACACTGGAGCGATCGGATTGGCTCGATCGCCAGCGCTATTATCTCGATCGACCTCAAGCATATCCCGCCAGCGGCGAATGTCCTTCCTCAGATCCAAAATCGCGACAAACCCGGTTTCTTAACGAAACTTCTGTATTTGAACCCAGAACCTTGACATCTGAACTTAGTTTCTGCCCAAACCCCAGCAGTCAGACAGCAAATACCCACAGCGAATTTTCGGGCATTTTCCGCCGAAAAGGCCCGCAAGACTGGACGCTAACCCTAACAAGTCCCGCATCCTTAGCCGGTCAAACTTGGCAACTCGTGACTTTGGACTGGGAAACTGACAGCTTTTTAGACACTTGCGAAACCGAACAGCCGATCGTAGTGTGGGGCTGGCCCAATGAAGCCGGTGGTTGGCTGCGGCTGACATCTGTAGCATTACAAGAGTAAGGTTTTTTGCAAAGTTCCGAAATTGGCAGAAATCTATCCTGATCGATCGGGCCAAGTCCGTATCAGGTAATAGACACTGACACGGATACTACCCATGCAAACCTACACTGCAATTGCTTTACTGAGCCTGTTGGGCATTACCTTGAGTGCCAGCGCCGCTCGAGCTTTTGAATCTCCAGCCCCAATGCTCGAAACTGCTACCGCCCAATATTATATGTTGTCAGCGCAAACTCAACAAAAGGGCGAGCGCGGCCCAGAGAGAGGCAGCGGACGCAGAAGCTTTATCGAGCCTAATGTTACTCATGCGCTACAAGATTTCTAATATTAAGGTATCTCAGCGAGTGCCACAACTGAGTTGGTTCGGGCCGTTGGTTCGATCGATCTGATTTTCTGAAATTCTAATTTTTCAGGTTAAACGGTAACTGCACTTTTTGTTGACACTTCTTAGGAGATTCTTTGTGTGCGATCGATGTTAGCATATAAATCTGCAACCGCCATCTAGCTAGAGATAGATTCTAGTATTTGGCGGTTTTGTTTTGAAAACGCTTTCCTCTGCCCCATCAGACCCTCGCCCGTTGTCGGAGCGACCTCAAATTCCTGCGATCGCAATACTTATTTACGTTTGCCACCCCCGGGTGCGGTTGAATTTTCAACGGCTGTATTATAATTAACTTGCGATAACTAACTTAAATATAGGTAAACCCTGAGTGCAGAGGGTAGAGCAATCTACTTAAATTCGCCAATAAGAACCACTTATTTGGTGTCGGTCGCATTTAAGCCAATGCCCCAGTGAACTCAGGGAAATTAATAGGCCTGAATATTAGGATAGCTGCCAAGCTTTCCGGCGACAGTCGGCTATGCTAGATTCGGCGCTCTCGCAATAATTTAATGGAGGATCGCAAGATGCCTCCTAGTTTGGCTATTTCGGGGATTGTGATGAAAAATGACTCTTTAGATCTGGTCAAAAGCCTCAGCCCTAGTGCAATGGATCAGATCATGCTATATCTGGCGTTTAGCGCCATGAGAACCAGCGGGCACAGGCACGGGGCGTTTCTAGACGCGGCCGCAACGGCGGCTAAGTGTGCCATTTATATGACTTATATGGAGCAGGACAACAACCTGCGGATGACCGGACACTTGCATCACATTGAGCCTAAACGGGTGAAGGTGATTGTTGAGGAAGTCAGGGAAGCTCTGACTAAGGGAAAATTGCTGAAAATGTTGGGTTCCCAAGAACCTAGATATTTGATTCAGTTTCCGTATGTCTGGCTGGAACAGTATGCTTGGTTGCCCGGTCGCCCCCGCATTCCGGGAAATAGTTTGAATGCTGATGAAAAAAAATATCTCGAAGGCAAGGTTCCTGCTAATCCGCCTGATGCTCAACTGATCAATTCTTTTCAGTTTATGGAGTTGATCGAGTTTCTGCACAGGCGATCGCAAGAAGAGATGCACCCAGAAAGGCGAATGCCTTTGAGCGAAGCTCTAGCAGAACACATCAAGCGTCGCTTGATCTATTCGGGAACAGTTACTCGCATAGATTCTCCTTGGGGAATGCCGTTTTATGCTCTCACCCGCGCTACCTACTCTCCTGCAGAGCAGGAAGAGCGCACGTTTACGATGGTGGAGGATACGGCTAGATATTTCCGGCTGATGAAAGATTGGGCGGAAAAGCAACCGAAGGTGATGCGAGTTATGGAGACTTTGGATATCCCGCCGGAACGGCTGGATCAAGCTGTTGAAGAATTAGATGAAATTATTCGCAATTGGGCCGATCGCTATCACAAGCGAGGCGAACCAACGATGGTTGTACAAATGGTTTTTGGGCCGCAAGACGACGACGCTTAATGTCAGGAAAGCAGTTGGCAGTTGGTAGTTGGCAGTTGTTAGTTGGCAGTTGGTAGTTGGCAGTTGGCAGTTGGTAGTTGCTAGTTGCTAGTTGTTAGTTGTTAGTTGTTAGTTGTTAGTTGTTAGTTGTTAGTTGTTAGTTGTTAGTAATTAACAGTCAACAGTCAACAGTCAACAGTTAACAGTCAACAGCCAACAGTCAACAGTCAACAGTCAACAGTCAACAGTCAACAGTCAACAGTCAACAGCTAACAGCTAACAATTCAGTCATTAGTCATTAGTCATTAGTCGATCGCTCGAAAATGATTAATGATTAATAACTAATAGTGCAGGCAGAAAACGGGTTGTTTTCCGCAAATACTGCGTTAATGCCGTCAACTACCCAGCATCAAGCGGGATACCGCTATGACGTGGGCTTGCATCTGAACTCCACCGCAATTCCGAAAACCTGGATAGGATTTGGGCTTTGGTTTCACGGCCCGACACATCGCAAGGATGCTGACAAGCTCCCCGTACTCATCCAGTCTTGCCGGACAAGCAACGATCTCATTGCAATATTTCGCGCACCAATCAAATCAGCGTGTAACTCATGACTACAACATTCGCATCGAAACAATAGTCCTTTTTTCGGTCTATTCATATCCGAAGTATGCCCACATTTAGGGCAACTTTTCGATGTATAATGAGCCGGAACTTTAGTTGCTAACGAACCATTTAGATTGGCTTTGTAGTCGATATACCCGTGCAATTCGGCATAAGACCATTTAGCCTTATTTCTATTAGCTCTGCGCTGCTTTTTGCTAGCCTTCTTCCCAGACTTAGACTTAGTTCTATCTCGGATTCCGGTCAAGTTTTCTAGTCCAATCAGGCTGTTAGGCTTGGCAATTTCCTTGCTGATTTGGTGGTTCATATCAGCGATAAACCGTCTTTCTCTTCCAGACAGAGCGATTAGTCTTCGCTTCGCTGAACGAGTGTCTTTACGCTGAAGAGTTTGTCTAGCTTTGTGATAGCGGTTGGCTTTGTGTCTAGCGTCTTTTCCTGAGTAGAATTTAGACTTATTTTGTAAGTCCGTTTCTACTGCTAAGTAGCGCATACCCACATCGACACCAGAGACTCTGGTTATTTTTAGTGGGTTAATCTCAGGTACTTCTACTTCAATACTTACCATTAAGTAGTAGACCTTAGAAGAACGCTGATAGACAATTTTAGCCGCTCCAATATGAGCGCCATTGGTAATTAAATCTAGATGCTTGTTGTAGCCATCATACGGGACTACTATTCTACCTTGCAGCGTGATAATACTCACTTGCTGCTCGGTCTTAAAAGAGTAGTCCCGTTGATAGTTTAGGGTACAGGTTCGAGAAATGTATTTAGGGGGTTTATCTAGCCCTTTATACCGCCTCTTTGTGTAACATGAAGCGATAGCATCGTTAGATTGTTTTACCTTAGTCCACAGAGTTTTGTAAGTTCCAGAAACTTGTCTGGGTACGTTGCAAGCCATTTGGGCTCCAAGTCCAAATCTCACCCGCAATTCGTTGTAGACAGCCTTCTGCAACTTAGCACCATTGCTGGTTTTGCCTGCATCAAAAGCAACTTGTGAAGTATAATTCAAAGCATCTCGGTAAGCTAAAGCAGTCTGAGATACCAAAGCTTTTTGCTCGGCAGTCAGTTTGAGTTTTAGCTTGGCGGTGATTACTTGGGACATTTTCTTCACAAACTCTGGTGTTATTGTATCTCGTGAAAACTAATACTGCAATAGCGGAAATCAAAGATTTGCTCGGCAGTCAGGCTTCGCGCGCATTCCTCCCGGCACTCAACGGAGTACAGTTAGAGTGCGGGACTCCTGCTGTCTAGTTGAATGCTTGTAAAAAACCCGGTTTCTTGAGTTTGCGACATCCAAAAATTACTAAACTAAAAAAGCTTTCCAGACATAGGCCAAGACGATCGCACAAATCGCTCCGATCAGCGTATTAAAAAAATTCACTACCTCATTCGTCAGCCATTCAAACTTTGATTGCACCGTCGCGCCAATCACGCTCTCGATGTTGGTAGCAATAAAAGCTGCAATAATACAAAAAACAACTCCTGTCAAGTCAATTAAACCCACAGCCCAACTCAACAGCGCAATCAGGATCGAACCGACAATGCCCGCGATCGTTCCTTCCAGACTTACCGCCCCTTCCGTACCCCTAGGTACAGGCTGCAACGTAGTAATCAAAAACGTATGCTTGCCGTAAGCTTTGCCGATTTCGCTAGCGCAGGTATCGGAAAGTTTGGTACAAAAACTCGCGGCATAACCCAGCAACAACAAGGAAATCACCTCTTGTGGCACAGGTATATTGCCCGTATCTCCGAAAATAGATAATGCCAAAACTCCCACAGCACAAAAAGTAGCTGTTAAAGCCGAGCCCCAGACATTTTCCGGGCCTCGTGCGCCCGATCGCTTTTCAGCAATCCCTTCTGCTTCTTTCTGGGCTTTACCGATGCGGGTAACTCCCGATCCCACAAGAAAGTAAAACATCACCACCGCATAGCCCCGCCATCCCAAACTCGCCCAGATAATCACACCTAGCAGCCAGCCGTGAAATTGTCCGGCGGGAGTGAGCAATTTTTTGGGAGCAACTGTGGCGATCGCGAGTAAAAATGTATTAAGGGCGATCGCCACCAACCAAGGATTAGACCAAGATAAATAATTAAAGAACAATTCTGAATTCTGCACAGTCACCTTTAAACCTCCATGAGCCAAATCTTATTTCATCTTGCCTTCCCCGTAACGGATCTTGCCCAAACAAAAGCCTTCTACGTAGACGGGCTCGGCTGCAAATTAGGTCGCGAATCCCCCAATTCTGCGATTTTGGGTTTGTGCGGCCATCAAATTGTCGCCCACGTCAGCCGCGAACCCTTGACACCTCAGCGAGGCATTTATCCCCGGCATTTTGGGTTAATTTTCACTTCAGAAGCTGACTGGGAAGGGTTGCTAGAAAAAGCACAGCAAAACAACTTAAATTTCTATCAAGAAGCCAGAAGGCGATTTGTCGGTTTGCCTACAGAGCACCGCACCTTCTTCTTAGAAGACCCTTTCCACAATATACTAGAGTTCAAGTATTACTGCGAAGCAGAAGCAATTTTTGGCCGGGGCGAATATGCTGAAGTCGGCGATGCAGCTTAGCCACCTCCTAGGGTGCGTCAGCATAGTGTTATTTTTTCTGTAATTGAGTGTATTTCTGCTGATGCACCCTACAAGTTCAGCCTCGTAAGTGCCATCAGAATAGAGTTATTTATTTTGCAATTAAAACTTTTATTCTGAGGCATTCTAGCAGTTGAATTTGACACGCTACTTAGATATGTAATACCATTTTTCTAAAGATGTGCTATCGCTCGAATCTTAGCCCCCCCGCGAGTTCGGGGGGGTTGGGGGGGGTAACATCTAGCCCTATTTTATGAAATGGGTATAAAGTTCAGATTGCACACATTACAGATAGAATATAGCAATCCTTGCAGGAGTCGTAAATATTTTTACCCCACCCCAACCCTCCCCGCGAGTTCGGGGAGGGAGTAAGAAATTCACAAATGATTTAGGATTGCTATATCTGCGTTGAGAACAGAAGTTAATTAGGATTTTGTAAAGGTTCTGAAAGTGCTGCGGCGACCGCTTTTAAACTGCTCGAATGTCTCACCATCATAGCATGGGCGAACACTGAAACTTTTACTTCTTTGGCGGCGGATATTTGGGAACTAGAAGCTGGGACGATGATAAAATCCCAATCAGTCCAAATCGACGTAAAATTGAGCTTTGCCAACAAGTCAGCATCTCGATTTAAATCTTCCAGAAAAGCACTGCCCGGACGCATTTGAACGCAGCCTTTTCCCCAGAGAGTGTAGGCCGTCCAAGTACCGTTGTGAGGGGAAGATATCGCAATAAAGCGCTGGACTCGGTTAATTCCGCCTAACCTTTGCAAGTAATAGCGAGTTACTAAACCGCCCATGCTCAATCCTACTATATCTAAAGGCTGTTGTGGCTCGAAGTTTTTGTCTATATAATCTGCCATTTGTTGGGCTAATTCGTCGATGCTGGCGTTGCCCCAGTGGGGCGAAAGATCTAGGCTGTAGACTGACCAACCTAAATCTCTGAGGTAGGCAGACATTTTGTGAAAAATTCCCGATTTCCTGAAGATTCCGTGAATTAGCAAGACTGGGTTGCGGCAGAAATTGCTATTCATTTTTAAGGGAAATTTGATTTTTAATTGGTGCTTTTAGTTCTTCAATTAATGCGTTAATACTTTGGTCGTCTGTCACCATTTGGCGGTGCAGCATTACATTGAGTTTAACTTCTTTACCTACTGGCATTTTGGAGCTTTTCGACGGTACAATCATCATGTCAAACGGTGTCCAAATTGATGTAAAGTTTATGCGTCTGAGATCCATCACATCTTGATTTAAATCGCGCAGCAAGTCGCTATTGAGCCGCATATCCAGGTATCCTGGTAAAGATCGGCAATAGGCGGTGAGAGTGCCGCTGTGAGGGGCAGATATGGTGATGAAACGCTGTACTAGGTTAATTCCTCCGAGTCGCTGCACGTAGTAGCGGCTGACGATGCCTCCCATGCTGTAGCCTACTATGTCTAAAGTCTGTTGTGGCTCGAAGTTTTGAGAGATGTAGTCTGCTAGTTGTTTCGCTAGCGAGTCGAGGCTGAGGCTACCGTCGTTGGGGGTGAGGTTGAGGCTGTGGACACACCATCCGAGTTGGGTGAGGCGGGCGGACATTTTGCTGAAAATAGCCTTTGTGTCCCAGATTCCGTGGATCAGGATGACGGGATTGCGATCGAGCGTACTGTTCATTTTACTAAAAAATTGCTTGCATATTAAAGCATAAATCGATCGCCTAGGTAATTTTACCCATATTGGGACAGCTAGCGAATCGGCTCGATGTATCCCAGGCTAGTAGGCAATATCTCATAAATTCTGAGATAATAGTAAACAAGTGCAAAGTAAGATTAGGATTATTGAGTAAAAATTACTAGAATGTCCATGTTTTTAATCAAATCATTGTAAATTTTGATTAAGAAATATAGACAAAGGTTGCCCAACCTCGTAGGCTAACCTTGTTGACAAGCTTGTACAAATTTCTCTAAAAGAACAAAAGGAGTAAATCTAATGTTTGGTTTTATCAAAAATTTCTTCGGCGGTATTTTCGGCTTTTTCGGCAGACTGTTGGGCTTGAAAAAGTCTGAATATTTCATGGATTTAGGCGAATCTTCCGCGAAGGAACCCGCTAAGGTTGCAGCGGCGAAGGTAGAGGATGCTGTTGCGAAGAAGATAGAGGCTGCACCTGCGAAGGTAGAGGCTGCTGCTGCAAAGGTAGAGGATGCTGTTGCTAAGGTAGGGGATGCTGTTGCGGCCGCACCTGCAAAAGTTGAGGCTGCTATGTCAGGCAAGTCTGAACCGGCTAAGAAGGCTAAGGTAGAGAAAAAGTCTAAGAAGAAAGAAAAGGAACCAGTCGCTAGCGTTCCTGCTAAGACTTCGGAACCCGCGAAGGTTCCTGCTGCTGTAACTAACGGGAAAGTGTCGAGTCAAGCTGAATCCGATCGCACTTTTGCTCCTAATAATTTAATGCCGATACCAACTACCACTCGTCGCAGCCCTGGCCCTAGCATGAACAATTTCCGGGAAATGGCTCGTCAGGTGAAAATGAAGTAGAAGTTAAGGATTTGGTAATAGGGAATTTGGCATTTGACAATTGCAAATGCTGGGGTTAAAAATTTAAAAATGAGCAATGGCATTTTTAATTTTTAACTCTTTTTTTGGTTCTATTCCCTATTTCCTTTGTTTCTGAGAAAGGCTAGGGCGCTGTATAGCTGGAAAGCTGGGTCCCAAGGAGTTTCGGATTTGCGATCGACCTCTACGTGAGATTTAATTTTGCTCAGCATATGCGTGTAATCGAGGACTGTCTCAGCAAAGGGCGTAAATTCTGACCACACTGTAACGTCAAGCTGGCGATCGAATATTTCCAGTAAGCGATTCCAGTTAATTCTGGTGGTACTTTGAGGAATTTGTGGGGATTTTTTGACTCTGGAAGTTGGGTTTTTCAGGTTCGGTGAAGCTGGGATAGCTGCTGAAATTTGGGTGAAGTCAACCCCTGCTTTAAATTCGTAACTTTGGTCGCAAATTCGCAGGATGCAGTTGCGGCTGGGAATGTGCAAGTCGCAGATTTGAGCGTAATCTTGGGTAATTTCTTTGTGGCGAAATTGATCGGTTCTGCGGTTGGGCGAGTAGTCCATGATTTCCATGAACATCGGTAACAAACCTTCTACTCTTTGGCTGACTTCTGACCACTTGAATTCTATAGAACCGAGTCGATTTAGATGATCTTTGCAAACAACGGCTGGGGAAGAGAGAGACTGGAAGTGTTGAACTCGGAAAATTTGGATTTTTTGAATGTCGGCTAGGGTTGTCCAAAATACGGGAATCCCGGCGTTGAGAAGTTCTTGGCCGTAAATTCGGAGTTCGGCGATGGGGCCAGTTTTGTAGAGTCTCCAGCCACGGCTTTGGATTTGCATCCGGGTGGTGTAGGCGTCGATTTTGAAGATTCTGCTGATATTTTGGACGGCTGCGGGTTTGTCTTCTGGACTCACGGGTTCGAGGATCAGGAGTCCGGGTTCGAGGCTGCTGGGGTCGTTTTTGGCGGTTTCGATGGCTTGTTGGCGGAGGTTTTGTTGTGCGGTTTCAATGCGTTGAATGCCTTGGCGGGCTTGGGTGACGATTTTGGGGTTGGTGATATCGCGGAGTATTAGTTTGTAGGTTTTTTGGGCTTTGTCGAGGTTGTTGGTGAGTTCGTAGTAGCGGCCGATGTAGTATTGCACCCAGGGGTTTTCGGGGGATTTTTTTTGCAGTTGTTTGATGAGTTGGGCGGCTTGTTTGTAGTTTTGGCTTTCTAGGGAGGCGACTATTTCCTGGATGTCTGTCATGGCGGTTGCGGGAATGGGGTTGTTTCTATCTTGGCTGATGTTTTGTTGCTTTGGCTAGTGGTTAATAGGTTTGGCTTTTATGTTAGGATATAAAACTTAATAACTTAAGCATCTTTTAGAGTCTTCTCTCGTGTAAGTTGTGAGAGAAAAGGAGGCAGAGCCTCCGGATCTGCATTACCAGGCAAAGCCTGGTAACGAGCAAATATGTAATACCATGCGAGCAAAATAAGTGCTACATAGAACGCCCCAACCGCCCTCTTATTAAGGGGCTAGAACTTCATATATTAGGAAGTATTTATTAAATTTATCTAATATTTGGGCGGGTTTTTGTTAAGGTTGATTGGATTTCTTGCCTTCATTGGCTTTCAATTCCTGAAATAATCTGCTATGGGGTGTGTTTATCTGCCTTATATAGTAATCCTTGCAGG
>NZ_CAWPRX010000029.1:0-131229 GCF_963890365.1 Tychonema sp. LEGE 07196
GGGGAGAGCGGGAGAAGGGGAGAGCCGGAGAAGGGGAGATGGGGAGAGCGGGAGAAGATTTTTGATCGATCGTCGAAATATACAATTTAAATGCACAACAGCTTATTACAATACTTCGGACAGTTTTTTAATGCCTCTGTGGGACTTAAGCTCTGCAACCTGCTTTATCAAAAAAATCTTGATTTCTCAACTATCAAACTAGGTCGAAATCCGCTTGAATATCCGGGCGCGTGCGTCCGGGATTGTTGCATATTCCTTGTCCTAGAAAATTTAAAATCATTATGATAATTTATTTTTATAAAGTAGAGGAGCCTTACGGCTGCTTTTCCAATTTTTCACCGCATGAGATTTTCCTAGGCGGTCAAAATTGGTTAACCGTGGAACATTACTATCAAGCCCACAAATTTGTTGGTAGCGTCGATAGAAGATTAGTGGCGGCGATTCGAGGCGTAGCAACTCCTCAAGAAGCAGCCCAATTAGGTCGCGATCCCAATCACCGGATTCGCGACGATTGGGAAGCGGTGAAAATTCCGATTATGCGCGAAGCAATTTTAACTAAGTTTCTCGCTCATCGAGACATTCAAGCTATTCTTCTGGGTACGGGAGAGCGAGTGATTGTGGAGGATTCGCCAACCGATTACTACTGGGGCTGCGGCTGCGATGGAACAGGCCAAAATCATTTGGGTAAAATTTTGATGAGCGTGCGACACGAAATTGGTCAACGTCTGGGAGGCTGAGAGAAACTCAAATTCCTTTTTTTTTGATTGTTATATGAAGTTAGACAAACAAATGTCAAGTTACCTTGATGATTAATAATTATAATAGTGAGATTTTAAGATTGCGAGAAATTTATGAGAATATTATAATAATAATTATCATTCGGTTAAGCTTCTTGGTCTGTTGAAGGCAAAGACTTGCGCCGGGGCGATCGCACATTTTCCGTCCCCCCAGCGCTCCAGCGTCCTCTCTAAGCCGCGCGCGCGCCCCCGATTTATTCTACAGATCGGTTAAATTAAAAAAATCAGGCAGGTGCAGTGCTCGTCAGAGCCATCTGACAGCATATCAAAACTTCTTATTTTTATCGTAATTCTGATGATTGCCAAAGGAGATTTATGCAACTGACAGAAAACACACAAGAAGAATTAAATCATAAACTAGACAGAGAAATTTTGGTGCGGCGGATCACAGAACGCATCCGCCAATCTCTAGAATTAGAAGAAATTTTAACCACTGCGGTAGCAGAAATGCGGTCTTTTTTGAAAACAGATCGCATCATGATTTATAGGTTTAGTGCCGACTGCAGCGGAGAAGTTGTTGCCGAATCAATTAATAACAACCGTCTCCCTTCCTTGAAGGGTTTGCACTTTCCAGCAGACGACATTCCCCCCCACGCCAGGGAGATGTATGTCAGGATGCGCCAGCGGACAATTATAGATGTTAACTCCGGGAGGATCGTCCTGAGTCCCCTCGATGCCGCCGATACTGGTCAACCTTTGCTAAACGAAGAAACGCACTACCGAGCGCTCGACCCTTGCCACACAGCTTACCTGATGGGAATGGGAGTGCAATCTTCCTTTGTAGTGCCGATTTTACACCGCCGGATCGTGTCGAAAAACAGCCAAACAGAAGATATGTGCGAAGCCCCCGCGTGCGTGACTAGATGCGAGCCGGGAAGCGATCGCCAAACTCACATCGAACTGTGGGGACTCTTAGTTGCTCACCACTCGGTTCCCCGCAATATTTTACCCACAGATTTAGAAGTAGTTCAGCTCGTAGCAGATCAACTGTCAAATGCGATCGGCCACTCGATCCTGCTCCACAAAATCCGCTCTCAAGCAGCCCGCGAAGCCACCGTGAGCCGCATCGCAGCCATGTTGTACGGTCACGCCAATATTCAACTGCAACAGGCTTTAGAGGCCACTGTAGCAGCCTTTGGTGGCAGCGGTGGCAGAATTTATCTCAACGCCCCGAATGTCAAAAACAGCGAAAAGTTATCGGTTAAGGGCGATCGAGCATTTGCCATTGCTGCCCAAAGCGAGCCTACCTTTGAACTGTTCGCAACCGGCGAGCAACCCACACTTTCCAACGGAGAAACACCAGGGGCGATCGAAGCTCATCCGCTCTGGCAGCAATGGCTGAGCAAAGGATTCAAAAACACCGAAAAAATTGCCAAATTCTCAACTTTTACTAATTCTCAATTCCCAGCTTGGATAATTACAGACCTCTACAAAGAATCTCAATTTCGAGTTTTATTCCCAGCTTTCCAAGCTACTAAAATTCGGGGTTTGCTCGTAATTCCCCTCCACCACGAACAACAAGTAGTAGGCTGTTTGACCATTTTTCGCAATGAAATTGATACCGAAAAAATGTGGGCGGGGCGCTTTGACAGCAGCGCTGCACAAACCCTCCCCAGACAATCCTTTGAAGTCTGGCGAGAAATCAAAAAAGGTCAGTCGCCGGAGTGGAAACGAGAAGATATCGAGCAAGCTTTAGCGATCGGCAGCCAATTTTGTGCGGCAATTGGGCAGTACCTACTTTATAAAGAAGTGCAGGCCCTGAATGCCAACTTGGAGCGCCAAGTTCAAGAACGCACTGCCCAATTGCAAAAATCCTTGGACTTTGCTCGAGTATTGACCAGAGTTAGAGACCAAATTCGCAGCACCTTAGATTTAAAAACTATCCTGCAAACTATTGTGCGGGAAGTGAGAGTTTTGCTCGATACGGATCGCACCGTAATCTATCAATTTACCGCCGCCAAACAGGGCGAGGTAGTTGTCGAAGCTGTGCGCGGCGAGTGGGAGTCAATTTTAGGTCTCAAATCTCCACAAGAATGCTTCCCCGAAGGCTCAGATTGCTTTTACCGAGCTGGACGAGTGCGAGCAATTAACGATATTGAGACTGAGGATTTAACGCCCTGTCACCGCGAATTTTTGGAAAAATTGCAGGTGAGGGGAAGTTTAATTGTGCCGATGATGGGCACAGATACCGAATGTTGGGGGTTGCTGATAGCCCACGAGTGTTCAGCGCCGAGGGTTTGGCAAACAGCAGAACAAGAGTTGCTGCAACATTTGGCCTCTCAAGCTGCGATCGCCATTCACCAAGCAGAACTTTATCAAGAAAGTCTCAATGCCGCAACTGCCGATCGAGACAAAGCCGAACAGCTAGCTAAAACCCTCACAGAACTCAACAATACCCAAGCCCAACTGATTCAAACCGAAAAAATGTCCAGTCTCGGACAACTGGTGGCGGGAGTCGCCCACGAAATCAACAACCCCGTTAACTTTATCTACGGAAATCTTTCCCACGCCAGCGAATACAGCAAAGATTTGCTCTGCTTGGTAGAACTCTACCGCCAGCACTATCCCAATCCCCACCCAGAAATTAGCGAGTGTTCCGAAGCCATCGACGTTGAATTTCTGGCCGCAGATTTACCCAAAATTTTGACTTCCATGAAAGTCGGATCTGAGCGCATCCGCCAGTTAGTTGTATCTTTACGGAATTTTTCTAGACTCGATCAAGCTCAAAAGAAACCTGTTGATATTCACGAAGGCATCGACAGTACCATGTTGATTTTACAACACAGATGCAAATCGCAGTCCGATCGCCCCAGCGTAGAAATTATCAAAGAATACGGCAATTTGCCCTTAGTAGAATGCTATGCCAGCTCGCTAAATCAGGTATTTATGAATTTGATCGGCAATGCCATTGACGCGCTAGAAATGGGACAAAAAGAGCAAATTATCAATGTTCCCGGACTCTCTGCCAGCGCAGCAGCAACATATTTTAGCTCCCAAAAACAGGAGATAGAACCTGCAGATATAAATGGTAGCAGCGAGTCTTTGATTCCTGATTTTTCCTACCCTTCCATTCGGATTCGTACCGAATTAATCGATGAAACAACAGTAGGAATTTGCATTGCAGACAACGGTCACGGCATTCCCAAAGAGTTAATTTCTCACATATTTAATCCCTTTTTTACAACTAAACCCGTCGGTCGGGGGACGGGTTTAGGACTTTCTATCAGTTATCAAATTGTAGTTGAGAAACACCAAGGAACACTCAAGTGTATTTCTGTGCCAGGTCGCGGTACAGAGTTCTGGATCGAGATTCCGGTGAATTAGCAAGCTCTGCTTAAGGCAAGAGTATCTTCACCAGAACCGAACCGAGGGAGCCGAGAAGACTCATCAAGTTGCCGTTACCTCCAGTGCGCGGCTCGGTTGGTTTTTGGCGCGCCACAATGGCTTCGGCTAACTGCTTTGACAATTCCTGACCTTGGGGATTTCCTTGATCGGTAAAGAGTTGCTTAGCTCGATCGGCATCTTGAGTCGCCCCCGCGAAATCTCCCAAATCAGCCCGAGACATACTGCGCGCGAAATAAACGGCGGCTAGATCCGATTTCATATTCAGGGATTGATTGTAATAATCAATGGCGTTTCTGTAGTTTCCCGCTTGAGCTTCCATTACTCCCAAGCGATAGAAATCTTCCGCGCTGCCGATATTAGTTGGCATTCCCCTAACTCCCAGCAATTGGGCGTTAGTTAAATTGGTGTCAGTTAAATTGGCATTGCTGAGATAGGCGCTTCTCAAGTCAGCTCCGCTGAGGTTGGCTCCGCTGAGGTTTGCTCCGGTGAGGTTGACACCAAACAAACTTGTGCCGCTGAGATTGGCTCCGCTGAGGTCGGCTCCGGTGAGGTTGGCTCGGCTGAGGTTGGCCAATCTCAAGTCAGCTCCTTTGAGATTCGCTCCTGTTAAGTTGGCTAAAACCAGACCGGCACTGCTCAGGTCGCAGTTGGGGCACTGTTTCGTGGCTAGTAATTGTTGCGTGTGTTGGATGTTCTCGGCCATTGCAGGAGCTAGAGGCGCGATCGTGCTTAACAGCGTTGCAGCAGCAAGGATTCTAAGTTTCATATTAACCATCCAAAATCCCAAATATTAAATCTAAAATAGCTTTTATCAAAGCAAGTGAAAGCCAAGATAACAGATATTGTTAAATATTACCTGATTCTAGACATTATAGATAGGGCTTACCCACGGGCGATCGGAAACCGGGTTTTTTAGGAAAATATGCGCGTTGTAGTCTACAGATAAGGTAAAAACCCGGTTTCTTTGACCTGAATGCGTCCAAGCCGATACATTAAAATTCACGTCCTCACCAGAGTCTCAAATAAACATTTCGCCACCAATAAATAAGGGTAACAAAAAGCTTGTTACCCTTGAGAAGCGGTTCTCACCAACCATAAAATTTAAAACATAAATTAGTCGTGGATCGTGCCGTCGGGCATCGTCGTACCCTTCAGATATACTCCGTTCAGGTTAACTTTTGTAAGGTTTGCTCCTAGGAGATTTGCCCCGCTTAAATCAGAGGCACTTAAAATCGCTTCTGTCAAGTCTGCCCTAATTAAGCTCGCTCCCATTAAGTCGGCTCCGCTGAGGTCTACTTTGCTCAGGTTTGCGCCAATTAAATCAGCTTCTGTCAGCACCGCCCTCCGCAAGTTTACTCCGTAAAGATTTACTCCGTGCAAGTCTGTACGGCAGAGTATTGCCCGAGATATGTTGGCTCCAATTAAAGTTGCTTGGATTAGCGAAGCACCGCTCAAGTCTGCTTTGCTCAAATTTGCTCCCATCAACTCTGCTCTGTACAGGTTAGCTTCCAGTAAAAGTGCTTCTGTGAAGTCCGCTCCAGCTAAGTCGGCTCTACTCAAATTGATTTTCGACAAATTGGCTTTGCCAAAGTTGACTCTGCTGAGTTTGCCTTTGCTGAGATTGGAGCCAATCAAGTCTGCTTCATACAGATTGGCTCCAATCAATTCTGCTTCGTAGAGGTATACTTCGTGCAGGTAGACCCCACTAAAATTTCTTTCTCCTATTGCGTATAGCTTGAGCAGTTCGTCAACTTTCATTTTGCCTTCTCTACACCTTTTAAATGCAGAATACTGTCAGTTGGTTGGTTATACCGGATGTTCTGCCATTTGAGATTTTAGATGCTGACCGATTCACGCCCAGGCCCAGAACTCTGAGACTGTTTGGGGAGTAGAAGCGCAAAACAGGATTCTCTTTGCCCCTGAATTGACAAAAATTAAGATTAATTTTTTTAACAACCTCGATCGCACTTTTTGAGTAAATCAAAGGATTTTAACTCGAAAGGGCGATCGAGGCCATAAGTTCTTGCGTATAGTTGAGTTTACTGAGGAGTGGTGTGACCGCGATCGCTAATTGATGTTAGTAGTATCACATAGAAACAACCGTTTCGATCGCGACAAAGCCCAAAAAATAGCCGATAATGGTACCGTGCGGCTGGGAAATTGACAATCCCACCGCCTGCGTGTTTTACTCAACAGGCGATCGATCGAGTAGTTTCACAGAGACAGGCCTGTGGCACGAAGGTCGGTTCTAGCGTCACTCGACGCAACCTGTTCAGATTGATGAAAGTGCTGGTGTCGCAGGATTTCTGGCACAGCGAGAGCCAGAAATGCACTTATGGGTACAGGGAAATGTATGTGTAAAATTTCGATCGCTGGCGTACAGATTTAACCTGTTTGCTAGCACGTAATGATTAAAAATTGCCAATATCGGCACAAAAAATACCGAAACACACCATGAAAACGATGATAAATGTTGAGTAAAAATAGCAGAAATGATATCACATAGAATTTAACTATTGCAGCGAATGTAGCAGTCAAACGGTTAACCAAGATCGGTATTAGCAATGACGCTGGTGCGATCGTCGAAGACAAAACTTACCCAAAAAACAGGTAATTTCTCAAAAAATCTGGTTGCAGCCCCGGGCTAAACCAAGAACCGGCTTACTATCGTCTGAGTAAGCCGATGAATGAAAAAAAATGATGGAGAGCGCTTGTGTATTGCTTGATTAGCAAACAACAGGCGATCGATTGGGATGGGGCCGATTTTTATCCCTTGTCAAACAAACCTATTGTATAACGCAAATCGTGAGGTAATTGGTATGGCTGGAGTATGTAAACTTAGCATCACAGAGACAATTGAAGAATTGAAAAGCTTGTTAAACGAACAAAAAACGGCAAGCGGCTTTCAAAAAATTCAAGCACTTTACCTGTTTAAAATTTGTCAAATTAAGACAGTTAAAGAATTAGCAATGACAATCGGCGTCAACCGAATTACTGTGCAGCGGTGGCTGAGAAAATACCGCTCTGACGGACTTGAAGGACTCCTAGAAACAAAGCACAGCGGCGGCCGCAAGCCTGCGATTCCTCCTCTAGCCCGCGCTAGTTTGGCAATGCGCCTCAGCGACCCCCAGAAAGGCTTTAAAAGCTATGGAGAAATTCAAGAGTGGTTGCAGCAGGAATACAGCATTGAAGCTTCCTATAAAGCCGTTTACGCAACAGTCAGATATCAGCTAAAAGCCAAGCTGACGAAAGTCTAGACTGTTGGTACTCGCGCAGCAAGTCAGTCACCGTCCAAAAGTTTGCAGGTTTTGAAATTTTTGAGGATTTGCATCTTCAATACAAACTCAACTAAGTGTTTTTGAACTAAGAATGGCGCGCGCGGGTCAGAAACCGGGTTTCTTCCTAGATACTGCGCTAGCAAACCAAGATGTTTCGCAAAAACCGGGTTTCTTTGGCATCAGTTTTGTGAAGCAAACTCGCTTTCAGAGTTTGTGAAAGATGCTTAAAAAATGTGCCATAATTTATAGCTTGCAAGTTTTGTCTAATTTGCAGGTTTTGTTATATGGAGGTAAAAATCTGCCGCAATTAAGGCAGAAACCGATCCAAAGCCGCTTTCAATTCTTCTATTTCTGTATCAATATTGCCTTCTTTAGCGGCTCGGGCGATGCACTCGGTTAAATGTTCGTCAAGAATGATTCTCGCTACGCGATCGAGGGCTCCTCTAACTGCTGCAACTTGCACGAGAACTTCGGGACAGGGACGGTTTTCTTGCACCATTGTTTTGATGCCGCGGACGTGTCCTTCAATCCGAGATAAGCGATTTACCAGCCGCCGCATCGATTCTTCATCGTGATGGTGAGGGTGGGCCGATTCATTGTGATGGTGGTGGGAATTTGAGGGCAAGGATTTGTCAGTCGAAGTATCAGATACAATCATTGGGGTTATGCTATTTTAGATTTTAGATTTTAGATTGGGAAGTGAGTTATTCGGTAAGGGTTGGCTCCCGTGTCTAGTGTTGCATTATTTTGTGAAACTGATGTTAGTCAAGAAAATTTTCAAGTTAGAATTGAGAATATGTTGAATTAGTCAAAGCTGCTGACTCATGTATTGTAACTGTCAAAATATATTTAGGATCTAGAGAGCCGCAAATAATTAAGCGGGCGCGATCGCACACCTTCGCACACCTTGACCAGAATAACTCAGAGTAACAAAGATTGACGCTATGCGACTATTTAAGTTTTTTGACCGCGCACCCCGCACCGGCGATCGCCACTTCGCCCTAATTTTAGGAATGACGATCGCCTTGAGCGTTCTAGCCATCAATCCTGCACTGGCTTTAGCAATTGACAAAAATCCGCCAAACTCGCGGCAAATGGCAAGAACAGCCCTGCAGCAAGCAGATTTGAGTTTCCCAGCGACTCTGCCAAATCCGCAAATGCTAGCGCTGCAGAGCCCGGAAATCCCGGCGGCGACAAATACCAACAGTTTTGTGACGGCGGCAGTCGAGCGAGTCGGGCCGGCAGTTGTTCGCATTGATACCGAGCGCACTGTCAGTCGCAACCTCGACCCGTTAATGGAAGACCCCTTCTTCCGCAGATTTTTGGGAGAAGATTTGCGAAGCATGACACCGAGACAAGAACGCTTGCGCGGTCAAGGTTCTGGCTTCATCATCGACAAAAGCGGGATTGTTTTAACCAATGCTCACGTAGTTGACAAAGCCGATCGAGTGACTGTCACCCTCAACGACGGGCGGACATTTCCAGGACAAGTCCAAGGTACTGACGAAGTAACGGATTTGGCTGTGGTCAAAATTAATACTAAGGAAGTTAACTTGCCCGTGGCAACCTTGGGAGATTCCGATGCGGTGAAAGTGGGAGATTGGGCGATCGCCGTGGGCAACCCCCTAGGATTTGACAACACCGTCACCTTGGGCATTATCAGCACCCTCAAACGCTCCAGTGCAGCCGTCGGCATCCCCGACAAGCGGCTCGATTTCATTCAAACGGATGCGGCCATCAATCCCGGCAATTCCGGCGGCCCACTGTTAAACAGCAGGGGAGAAGTGATTGGCATCAACACGGCGATTCGAGCTGACGCAATGGGTATTGGGTTTGCAATTCCGATCGACAAAGCCAAGGCCATCTACGCGCAGTTAGCCAAGGGAGAACAAGTCAGCCACCCGTTTTTGGGGATTCAGATGATTGCTTTGACTCCTGAAATGGCCAGAGAGAATAATGCTGACCCCAATGCTCCTGCGATCGTGCCGGAAGTTACAGGGGTATTGGTGATGCGAGTGGTGCCCAATACGCCTGCTGAGAAAGCCGGGATTCGGAAGGGAGATGCGATCGTTCAAATTGACGGCGAGAAAGTGACACAGCCGGCACAGTTGCAAAATTTGGTGGAAAACAGCCAAATAGGTCAAATTCTGAAGCTGAAGGTGCGCCGCGGTGCCCAGACGAAAGATATTGCGGTTCAAACTGCTCAATTGAGGGATTTTTAAGAAAGAAGGGGAAGGGGGGAAACTGTTAGAAACCCTTTCCTTCTTCCTTCTTCCGACTTCCCTCGGACTGACATCCGTTACATCCGTTACATCCGTTACATCCGTTACAGAATCCGTTGCCGAACTTCCTTCCTCTATATGACACGAATTCAGCTTGCATATCCCAAAATTCCCGATAGTAAAAATTGCCCTAACGAACAATGTATAGCTTTTGAGAAGTACGATGGTACTAATTTGCATTGGGTTTGGGAATTTGAACTCGGTTGGTATGCTTTTGGTATGCGCCGCAGTAGATTTGATTTGGATGAAATGGGAATTGCAGAATTTAATGCTGCACATCCAGGTTTAGAAACAGCACCTGAAATATTTAAGAGAGATTTTGCTAGTCCGTTAGAGTCTATATTTCGAGAGAACGAACAGTATCACTGCCCTGAAATTACTGTGTTTACAGAGTTTTTTGGTGCTAACTCGTTTGCGGGAATGCACCAAAAGGACGATCGCAAACAATTAGTGCTTTTTGATGTGGAAACCGAGGGCGGTATGGTTATTCCCGATCGGTTTATTCAGGATTTTGGTAAATTAAATATTGCGCGAGTGATTTATCGTGGCAAATTAACTGGCAAGTTTGTGGATGATATTCGCAAGGGGAAATACGGTGTGGATGAAGGTGTTGTGTGCAAGGGAGGCAGCAACTCTCATAATCTGTGGATGGTGAAGATTAAGACTGATGCGTATATGCAGAGATTACGGGAAGCTTTTCAGGATGATTGGGAAAATTACTGGGAGTAATATCAAACTGATAGATCAACTGTCACAAGCCAAAGTGGGAGAGATCGGCAACCCCCTTGGATGTGACAATACCGTTGCGTAAGTCATCAGGAATTAAAGTATATTGGTCATAATCAATAGACAGCTAATAAAAAAATCAGGGAAAATTTAGTTATGACATCTGTGGAGCTTGAAAAAAAAGCCATGACTGAAGAAGAGGTGGCAAAGTTATGGGAAGCCTTCAAAGTATTTGACGCAGACGGGAGCGGTTCTATCTCATCAGAAGAACTGGGTCAAGTGATGCGATCGCTCGGCCAGAGTCCTAACGAAACCGAGCTGCGCGACATGATCAAAGAAGTGGACGTAGACTTGTCTGGCAGTATCGATTTTGATGAATTCAAAATGCTGATGGTGTCCCAGCAGGGCGATCGCCAGAGTCGTCTCAAAATGGCATTTAGTGTATTTGATGAGGATGGCAGCGGTCAAATCACTAAAAACGAGATGCAGGGTGTGATGAGCCAGTTTGGGCTCACAGAGCAAGAGCTGGATGAGATCATCAAAGAGGTAGACAATGATGGCGATGCCTCAATTGACTTTGAGGAATTCTGCAAACTGGTACCGGATGAGTCAGAGATCGCAACCGGATATCAAGACTCGCCGGTTCCGATTGTCAGTACACAGACAACCGAGATTTCAGATAGTACAGCCGCTGCGATCGCAAGTACAGCAACGGCTGTCAGCGAAGCAGCTTCTGCCACTATTGAACCTAATCTAGAAGAAGCACCCACCGATAGCAATCCAGAAATAGCGCGGCTAAAAGAACTACTCGCCCAACACCCACAAACTGAGAAGAAGCGCGGTACGTCCCGCTTGCAAATGCAGATTGGTTTGTTTCGTCTGATCCAGGGAGCGGCCTACCGCAGCTTCCGTGAGAGTTTTTCCGCCAACCACCAGACTCACCTGCGCGTGAGAAATTTGCCGTACAGAATCGCTGATTTTGTGCAATTTGTCAAAACTGCGATCGCCCTTTATAAAGGATTAGGTATCGTAGAGTCTGCGTGCAACCCTGTACTGGATGCAGTCGTGAAATCGATCGAAGATGAATATGCCAGACTACAGGCTCGCATCAAGAACTGGAAGACGATCGAAAAAACTCCAGAAATGTTGGCAGAACAAAAAGCCATGTTGGAGGCGCGGGGTAAATCTGCCACCGCCAAGGAGAAGTTTGCCGCGGGAGTCGAGTTTGCAATCACCATCAAGAAGAAGAGTCTCAACTTGCGCGACATCGCCGAGGGCGTGCTTGCCATCAACGAACTCAACCGACTGCGAAAAATGGAGCTGAGTGAGGAAATGGCACCGCCACCAGCCCAATCTGAGGGAAATCCCAAAGATTACCTGAAGAAGTGGAACCGCGTCATCCTCTCGGATGCCTCAGAGAAAATCGATGGTGCGATGATGCCCGTGGCATATTGGTATGAAGACTTTATGCCGAAGTTGCTGGCTGCCTTTAGCGTCATTACCGCAGCAGACATCCCATTGAACACGGTGCCTGACGAAACGGCTTTAAACCAGTGGTACGAAGCCACTAAAACGTCAGGGGAATTTGGGCGCTATGGGGCGGATGTTATAGAAAGCTTTCCCAAATGTGCTCCAAAACAGAAGCTGATGCTTCAACAGGCATGGCGCTTGACGCACAACTACCTAAATGGGGTACAGAAACGGCGCGAACGCATGGAGTTTGGGCGCGAGTCTGGCGAACTTTCGCAATATGTGTCGTTTATCGATGTGTATATCGATCGCAGTGAAATAAAGAATTCACAAATGCGCGTCAGCTTCCCTTACTATATTGGCCCTGCGGTGTGGCGTTTCTTCCACACTACGGCTGAAATCGTCTCTACGAAGACCCCCAAACAGCAAAAAACTCTGGTGGCCATCTTCAAGGACTTTTTCAAGCTGTTTGCCACTATGTATCCCTGCCCCTACTGCCGCCACCACCTCAACGCCTACGTCGTGCAGAATAAGGAGGTGGAAATGTACCCTGTGGAGTACCTCGTGCTTGGGCGCGACCCGCTTCTGAATAACTTTGAGGTATCAATGGAGGCGAAGTTGTCCACCGTAGTAGATGGCGATTCCCTGCGCTTATTCTTCTGGAAGCTGCACAATACTGTCTCCTCATCAATTGCGCGATCGGAGGAGTGGTATCACAAGGATGAGAAAGCATTCTACACCACCCGTTATTGGCCCAGCATTGACTCTGAGCTAGCACGAGCCAAGGCCCTCAAACACATTAGCATTGCCACCGATCGGATGTACCGCCTCTACGGTATGCTCAAGCCCGCGGCACGACTGACAGGGGTGAGAGCAACATTGCAAAAGCTGTTGGATAAGAGGGATGAGGAAGGCATCAAGGAGGCCTGCTTAGTTGCCCAAGATTATATCAAGGAGTTGGAGGAGGCGATCGTCACCGGACAATTCCTACAAGAGACATATTACTTTGACCCCGATCTTGTCGATCGAGCTCCTGTCTTCAGTCCTGAAGAAGAGGAGTTTGCTCGAAGCGGTGTGTTCGTAGAGGTTGCTTAGATATTAGTCCGTAAAAAGTTAAGCTTAAAAGCTTAACTTTTTAGCGATTTTAGAAAAAATTAAAATATTAACGATCGCTCAATGCCTAATCCGAATATCAATGTCAAAAAGACTCAAATCATTGAGGCACTAAAGCAGGATTATTTTCAAATGATCCCGCAGCTTCAGAGGAACTGGACAACAGAGCAACATGAAAAAAATCGATTGAGCCGTTCTTTGGCTGCATTTGCGATCGCCAATCTTGCCGATATTACCCCAGTTCAAGCGGCCAACTCAATTATCAACGGGCAAAATGATAATGGGATTGATGCCATTTATTTCGATCGGATGAAAAATTTGCTTTTGTTGGTGCAGGCTAAGGCTGGGAATGCTCCAAATATGGGTGATAATAAAAAATTTTGTGATGGGATTAGAGATTTAGTCCATCGACGTTTTCAGAAATTTAATGACGGCTTGACGCGCTTGCAGCCAGATGTTGAAGATGCTTTAAATGCTAACGGGGTAAAAATAGTTGGCTGTAATATATATCTTGATGAAAGCCTGAGTTCTCATGTGATTACGGATCTTAATCAGTTAAAAAGTGAACTGAATCAGTTCGCTCAACGTTTTGAATGGCAAGATTTAAATATTACCATAACACATGGTTGGTTGACCGCAAAACAAGCGATCGCCCCTGTTGATGTAGTCTTGACGTTGGAAAACTGGCATTGTTTAGATCAGCCGCGTAGGGCATTTTATGGATTGGTTAAGGCTTCAGAACTTGCCTCTTTATATCAACAGCATAATAAGTCGCTTTTTGAGAAAAATATCCGTTATTACCTAGGTGCAGAGGATGTTAACTTAGCGATTGCGGAAACTGTCAAAGAGCAACCATCTGAACTATTCTATCTCAACAATGGTCTGACGATTACTTGTTCGGCAATTAGTTTGCCGTCGGGACATAAACAGGAATTAACTCAAATTACTTTAAAAGATTTTTCCGTCGTGAATGGGGCGCAAACGGTAGGAGCTATCGCTTCTGTTTATAATGCTAGTGGCTCAATATCTGCTGATGCAAAGTTATTAATTACAATTATTGAATTGGGGACGGAAATTGATAATATTGGCGAAAAAATTACTGGGGCCAGAAATACGCAAAATGCTGTGCGCGATGTTTATTTTGCCGCGCTAGATCCCAATCAAGAACGTTTGCGACAGGAATGTATGGTATCGAATATTGTTTATGAATATCGACCATCGGCGGAGCAGAATCAGGATGCGATTACGATTGAACAAGCGGCAGTTGCCCTTGCTTGTTTTAGCGGTGACACCGAAATATTGGTGGCAGCAAAGAAAGAGATTGGTCAGCTTTATAAGCGTTATTATGGTATATTGTTTAGTGATGCGATTTCAGGAGTTACGCTTTGTCGTTATGTGCGAATCTTTCAATATCTGGATGAAATTTTTTCGGCTTCAGAACAGGCTGCAACAAATCAACAAAAAATGTTTTATAAGCACGGTAGATTTTTTATTCTGGATATTCTTGCAAGACGCTATAAAACATTGCTGAATAAGCATGAAGTTTATTTATCTGAGGACGATCAAATCCAACTTTCACGAATTGGGTTAGAGATTGCTGAGGTTGTTTACACTGTTGCTGAATCTAGATTTGCTAGTGACAATAAGGGATATCTTGCTATTTTTAGGAATATCACAGATGTTAATCCTTTAACGAGTGAGGTGATGCAGGAGTTAGATCGCAGGGATGCTCAGGCTGAAAATCCGAATATACCTCCCGTTTAACTTTTGAGATAGATATTAATTATGAATAAGAAGCAGAGACTAGAATTAACTTGGATTGGTAAGGATATTCGCCCCAAATTGGAGCCGCGAATTTTGCTGGAAGATCCAGAGAGGTCTTATCATGCGGCGCATCAGGTGAGTGAAAATGATATTTTTGATAATCGCTTAATTTTTGGGGATAATTTGTTGGCTCTCAAGGCTTTAGAGTCTGAGTTTGCAGGAAAAGTTAAATGTGTTTTTATTGATCCCCCATATAACACAGGCTCAGCTTTTGAACATTATGATGATGGAATCGAACATTCTATCTGGCTTGGTTTAATGCGCGATCGTTTAGAGATTTTGCGTAATCTATTGTCGAATGATGGTTCTTTATGGATCACAATTGATGATAATGAAGCGCATTATCTCAAGGTGATTTGTGATGAAATTTTTGGTAGGAAAAACTATCTTACGAGTGTGGTGTGGGAGAAAGATAAGGGGCGAAGAAGTGATACGGCAATCTCTGTATCACATGATTATATTTTGATATATGTAAAGAATTTACCTCTATGGTCAGCTACACGGAATTTGCTGGAACGTTCTGAACATCAACTCAAAAGATATCGGAATCCTGATAATGATCCCAGAGGAGATTGGCTTCAAGGAGATAATGGTACTGCCAAAAGTGCAAGTATAGGCTCTCGTTTCCCAGTAACGCTTCCATCAGGAAGAGTAGTGACCCCACCAGCAGGTAGAGGATGGAGTTTTTCAAAGAAGACACTAGAAACTGCTCTATCAGAGAATCGTGTCTATTTTGGAAGCAATGGTGATGGAATGCCCATTATCAAGCGATATCTAAAAGATGTCCAAGAAGGAGTTGTACCGAGAACGTGGTGGACAGCAGATGAAGTAGGGCATAATCAAGAAGCAAAGAGAGATCACCTCAATAAATTACTCAACCACGTTGAACCTTTCCCGACACCGAAACCAGAAAGATTACTTCAACAGATTCTTCAGATCGCCACTAATCCCAAAGATATTGTTCTTGATTCCTTTGCAGGATCGGGAACAACAGGCGCAGTCGCGCAGAAAATGGGAAGACGATGGATCATGATTGAACTCGGCGAACATTGTCATACCCATATCATTCCCCGACTCAAAAAAGTAATTGATGGCGAAGATCAAGGTGGAATTAGCAAATCATTTAACTGGAAAGGTGGCGGCGGGTTTCGTTACTATCGTCTCGCACCATCCCTACTAGAAAAAGACAAATGGGATAATTGGGTTATCAACAAAACCTATAACGCCGCCATGCTTGCCGAAGCACTCTGCAAAATAGAAGGTTTCACCTATGCACCATCAGATACCTTCTATTGGCAACATGGCTACTCCACCGAAAGCGACTTTATCTATGTCACCACCCAAAATTTTAGTCACGAACAACTATCTAAACTTGCAGACGAAGTAGGACAAGAGCGCACTCTACTTGTTTTATGTACCGCCTTTCGAGGCGAAACCGACATATTCCCAAACCTCACCGTTAAAAAAATTCCTAAACAAATCCTTTCACGGTGTGAATGGGGACATGATGATTACAGTCTAAAAATTGAAAACTTGCCAAAAGCACCTCCAAAGTTAGGACAACTAGCACTATTTGACCTGGATACCTATGAGAAATAAACTTGTTAATAATATTTCTAATCGTCTCAGTCTGCGCCATCCCCAGCGCCAATCATTAGAAATTTTCGATCGCATTTGTAAACTCTTATCCATCCCAAAAATCTTAGATAGAGAAGCAAGTTTAGTTGCCATCAAAAAAGAATTCCCAACGTTTACTGACTTCGAGCGCGACTTTCCATCCCTATGTTTTGCCCTAGCCACAGGTGTTGGTAAAACTCGACTCATGGGCGCTTTTATTAGTTACTTATACCTAGCATATAACATTAAAAACTTTTTTATCCTTGCCCCAAACCTGACCATTTATAATAAACTAATTACCGACTTTACGCCCAATACCTCAAAATATGTATTTACGGGTATCTCTGAATTTGCGCTCTCTCCACCAGTCATCATCACAGGTGACAACTATGAAATGAATGCGCGAACGATCTTAGATCAACAAATTTCATGCAAAATTAATATCTTTAATATCTCAAAAATTAACTCGGAAGTACGCGGCGGTAAAAGCCCCAAAATTAAACGACTATCCGAATATATTGGCGAAAGCTATTTTGATTATTTGTCAGAATTAAAAGACCTCGTAATTCTCATGGATGAATCGCACCGATATCGCGCCTCAGCAGGAGTTCGGGCTATTAACGAATTAAAACCATTAATGGGGGTAGAACTTACCGCCACACCCTTTGTAGAAACCAATAAAGGTTCAGTAGCTTTCAAAAATGTCATCTATGACTATCCCCTCGGACGTGCCATAACCGATGGATTTGTTAAAGATCCAGCAGTCGTCACCCGCAAAGATTTTAACCCCGCATCAATGTCACCAGACGCGATCGAGCGTCTTAAACTAGAAGACGGCATCTATCTCCATGAAAATATTAAAGCTGAATTAGAAACCTATGCAATTCAAACGGGAAAAACAACTGTTAAACCCTTTATGTTAGTGATTGCCCGTGACACTACCCACGCATCCAAACTGATGGAACTCATTCAATCCGATGAATTTTCCCAAGGGGATTATAAACATAAAGTTATTCAAGTTGATTCTAGTAAAACGGGCGCTCAAGAAGATGAAATGGTAGAGCGATTGCTCAAAGTAGAACATACCGATGAACCTACTGAAATTGTGATTCATGTAAATATGCTCAAAGAAGGTTGGGATGTCACCAACCTTTATACAATTGTCCCTCTGAGAGCCGCAAATTCTAAAATCCTGATCGAGCAATCTATCGGAAGGGGCTTGCGTTTGCCCTATGGAATGCGTACAGGTGTAGAAATTGTCGATCGCCTAAATATCGTCGCCCATGACAAATTCCAAGAAATTGTCGATGAAGCAAAGCGCCCAGAATCCCAAATCCGATTAAAACAAATTATCCTTACAGATGAAGACTTACAGCAAAAGACACAAACAGTAATTTCGCGATCGCAATTAGCCCAAAATCTAGGACTTCACCTTGAACAACCCATTAATTTACCTGATAATTTACCTGAAAGCGAACCCCAAAATATTCAACAATCCCTATTTCAATCACCTATAGAACAAAAGATTGCACAGCTTACATACCAAGAAATCCTCAAGCTTGAAAGCCGGCCCGAAGAAGTCCCAACTACCGCCGATCTCGCATCCCCAAAAGTTCAGGAAAGGGTGCGCGAAGCCGTAGCTAGAGAATATCAACCCGCACAAATGGAACTTGAGGGCATAATAGTACCTCCCGATATTGAAGCGATCGTGGCGAAAACAACGAATTTAGTGATCCAGCAAACCATCAATATTCCTAAAATTCTTGTGACTCCTAAAGGGGAATTGCGATCGGGTTTCAGGTCTTTTGCCCTAGATGTCACCGACTTAAATTATCCCGTTCCCTCCCAAGAACAATTACAGATTCAATCGCTAACAACGAATAAAGTTGATTTTATGGAAATTAGCAAAGAAAACTTTGAAGAATCACGGCTAGAAAACTATATTGTCAAAAATTTAGTCAACTTCAATGATATTTCCTATGACGAACACGCTGATTTACTCTATGACCTTGCGGGTCAAGTTATCAGTCATTTTATGACCTACTTATCCGAAGAAGATACACACAAAGTTTTACGCTTTTACCAAAGGGAAATTACCAATTTTGTCCATAGCCAAATGCAGCAACATTTCTGGGAAGAAACAACAGGTTATGAAGTCAAAATCAGTAAAGGTTTTACAGCCCTAAAAGATAGCGCCTACACTATAAATGCTAAGAATCGCCTTGATTATCAATCTTCGCCACGAGACAAAAGCAATATGTCCAAATATCTGTTTACAGGCTTCTCCAAATGCCTCTATCGAGAACAGAAATTTCAATCGGAAGCAGAAAGAATACTAGCAATGATTTTAGAACGGGATGCAATCAAATGGTTTAAACCCGCAAAAGGACAATTTCAGCTTTATTACAAATGGCAGGGTAATTATCTAGAATATCAACCCGATTTTGTTGCTGAAACAGAAGAAGTTATTTATATGTTTGAACCAAAAGCTCGAAATGAAATTGACAATCCTCAAGTGCTTGCTAAAAAAGATGTCGCTGTTCAATGGTGTCAAAATGCTTCAGACTATATGCTAAATCACGGTGGCAAACCTTGGCAATATGTTTTGATTCCCCATGATGCTATACAAGAAAACATGACACTCCAAGGAATAAGCGATCGCTATAGCGTCACTACTAAGGGTTAATTTCAGCAGCGAGCGGGATCGAAAGTCACTAGCCAGATGCTTCCCAGTCGGTAATCGCTGCTTGCTGCCATGCTTTATCCTCATCGATTAATTGATCGCTCAGTTCATCAAGCAATAAACAGGCTTCTACCATTGCCTGCTGTTCTTGTTGTTTGCGCCATGCTTGCAATAAAAGCTCAATTAGCCGACTGCGATTTTCTACACGATCGTCAATGTAACGCACTAGCTCATCAGGCAAAGAGATAGATACTTTCATAAAAAATACTCGATAGTGTTGGAAACTCAGTTTTTTTGGCTTGTTCGGCTAGCAGCACTGCCTTATTTATTGACTCACCCTACGGAACAAAAAGACGACCAACGCCCATCCAGGTTTCGATATCCAGCAAGATTTCCAGAATACGATCGACACAACGATTTCGATAGACTCGATCGCCTAAAAATCGATCGGCATCTCCAATCGTAATCACAGGAAGGGAATCCACTGTATTTTCTTCTCGGATCACCTGTTCCAGGGAGTCTTCACCCTTCATGCTGCGGTTGGCAGTAAGCAAAATCATCTGATTGGCCTGAGCAAGTCGCCAAACAACTCGATCGTTACTGTTGATCGACAAATTCATCTGCTTGAAGGTAACAACCCGAATTGGAAGTAGATTTAGCCAGCCTTGACTCGCAATATTGCCCAATAAAATCTCTGCATGACCTCCGAGATTGTGATCTATCAGAAAATTCATGCTTCTAGTTCGTGTTTGGCTTTCTGCTCTTGAAGTTTTGCCCAAAGAGCCTCTCGACCGGGTTTGGGTGGCCTCGCTGCAACGCGGGCAGAGTGTTCGCGATTGCGTTCTTCCCAGTAATGCTGAATTTCCTTAGCTTGCCTTAAAACAACTTGATATTCTGCTTCGACTTCTGCACGATTTGCCTCAATATAGGATAAAGCAACGTCCATCTGAGCGTCTGTTAAATCAAACAAGGAACGGATAAACTTCGGGGGATATTGAGCCGTCAAGTAGTCCATGACATCATAGAGAGTGATGCGCGTACCTGAAATTGTCAGTCCGCGCTCTGTACGAATAATGATTGGTTGGTTGTTGGATACTGAAACCATACCCATAGCCTCTGAAACAGCCTAGTAAATAATCCGATCGTACCTTACAAATCTGTGATGTCGTGTTTGGAGAAATCTTTGAGCAAATCCACCAGACGCCCCCTACACAAAATTAGCCGGATCTTGATCTCGCCGATTCTTCAGCAGAATCGGAGAACCTTGGCCCTCGCCCACCAACGCCGCCGTTTCCTCCAAAGCTTCCCTCAAGCGCTTCGCCGCGTAAATCGACATATCGCGGGGCACATTCACCCGATCGCGCAAATACCGCAAAGCCGCATCAGAACCAGCCGGCGGCGTACAAACTTCGCCAGTCATCATCAAAGTTAAAGCACAACGCAAAGCCTCATCAAATAAGCTGTCATCAGCAGGATTGACTCTAACGATGTTGTGGCGGTGCTTAATGACGCGGTGAAGAGCTTCAGCGCGGGAGGTTTCCGGTTCTGGATACATCACATCCGGGAGTCCGGCCCACGGCCCATTATCCACGCGGGCTTTATTGAGTAGCATCTGAGGTTCGCCGTTTTCATAACACCCGCCCATCTGAGGCGGTAAATCGTGGACGTGGGTGTGAAAGTCGCTCTGAGTACCGCGATAGGTAGGGCGACTTTCCATCGCCGCAAACCAGTCAGCAAAGCGCGGGTTTTCTTCCCGCATTGAGTAGCCTTTGTAGTAGTAAAGACTGGCATTCATCCGTTCGACGTAGGGCGTAAAGATCACATCCGCAGTGCCAAATTCATCGAGGAAATAAGGCCCAGATGTGCTAGCCAGAGCTTTTTCTACTTCGGCGACGACACTGATAAATTGCTTGCGGTTGTGCTGTTCTACTTTGGCTGAACTCGCCGGGTAACACAGCCAAGAGCACCAGGCCCTAAACAGCAGTCGCTCTAACCGCCGCATGGGTATTACTGCCGGGTTTTCCATCCCCAAACCCAAGGGGCCGAAAACTCGTTCTAGGGCGATTAAGATATCATCGCTTTCGGTGATGATGCGGCCGTCTAGCTCGATCGCCGGTAGCATTCCCGATGGCACTTTGCGCTTGTACCAGCTTTCTTTTTCCCCATAGCAGAACATGGTAACTTTTTCAATGCGGTAGGGGATTTGTTTTTCTTCCAACCACAACCAAATTTTCTGGCAATAGGGACACCACGCATGATTGTCGCGGTACAGGGTGACTCTCACGTCGGATTCGGGATGTCCGAAGAGGCGCAAGCGGGCTTGAGAGTTAGTTGGCCCGTTGGTGCGATCGACTTGAAAGTCTGTGAGTGCCTCCAATTCTGTCCAGCTTAGGGGCGCGAGGCGATCGGTGGGTGTCATAGTTAAATTGGGTTGATAATAAGCTTAGGGCGATGTCTGGGGAGGGGGTGGAGCGTCTTGAATTTTGGTGAGTGCTGCTTGAATTTGGGGGGTGGCTAGGAAGTTTTGGGTGGCTGAAATCAAGCGATCGCCCCAGAGGTTTTCTTTGAGAAAATCTACAGTGGCATAGCGTCTGTCTAATTTCAGGGCGGCTTCTCCCATTGCTAAACCTTTTTCTTTGTCGCCTTTGCTGTAGAGTGCTACTGCTAGAGCTAGCATTGGTTCTGCTGCTTTGTTGTCGATCGCGATCGCCTGTTGCCAGCGTTTGATTGCGCCATCGGCATCTCCCATTTCGTATTTGACTAATCCGATATTGTTGATCGCTGGCCAAAGGTTTTTTTCTAAAGCAAAGGCTTTTTCGTACTGGGCGATCGCATTATCAAACCGCTTGAGCTTGTAAAAAGCGTTGCCCAAATCAAATAATGCGCCCGGAGTGTCTGGTTTTAGTTTCAAACCAGCTTGCAGGTATTCGGCTGCTTTTTCGTACTTCGCTTGCCGAAAGTAAGCTTCTCCCAAGACAAATTTAATTGAGGGATTTTCTGGCGATAGAGATTGAGCTTGCCCCAAAGCTTCAATTCCTTTGTCCAACTGTTCGACTTGAAGGTACAAGCTGCCTAACAAAGTCCAAGCTCGATCGTTCTTGGGGGCTAACTGTGTGGCGAGTGCGGCTCTGGGGATGGCGAGTTGGTACTGCTGGAGTCTGGCTAGCTGGACTGCTTCTTCAGCAAGGCTCAAGGCTGTCTGGTCGAGTTGGGCCGAGTCGATTTGCAGGGTGTAAGGCAGGAGTGCCTGTGCGACAACGGGCTTGGGCATTGTCCCCAAACTAAGCGCGATCGCCAGAGATATTAAAGAAATGCGATTAGGCACTGTACAGCCCCAGGAAAAAATATAATGGTTTCTCGATCGCCTATAATAACTCATATTTTTGAGTTTTGATATTGCTTCCTGACTCGCAACGTTTTGCGGTTTTCTGTTAAATTGTTCCCCGATTCTGTTTTGCACTCAGGAATAATAATTTTGATTCACTGCTTGAGAGGGGACTGAAATCCTCACTACAAACCAGAAAAATTTTTCATTTTAGCAACTTTAGTGAGTTGATAAAGTCTGTTGAATACTCCTTTAGAGAGAACTGAAATCCTTACTAAAAACCTAAAAAACTTTTTGTTTTTAGCAATCTGAATGAGTTAATAAAGCCTGTTGAATTTGGTCTAACAATTGTGCTACCGATAAGGAAGAAGGCAAAATTTTAGCCGATACTTCTTGCAGCAAAAAGTCGATCGCCTCGGATTCTGAATTTACAACAGATCGATAATCCCAGACTAAAATTGGCAGTTTTCCAGTCATTTGTCGCAGGTTCGAGAGCGCTTGCAACATAGCAGTTGATTCTGAGGGGACATCTCGCAAGCACAGCAAAACTAAGTCAACGCTTTGATATTGCAACTGCTGCAAAACTTCTCTCCAGCAGGGTGCGATCGCCCCTCGAAATCCTGCGGTTTGGATGTATTGAATAAAAGCTTGAAAGTTCGGAGCCGAAAACTGGGAATTGGGCAGAGGAATCTCGGCATTGGTCGATCGATCGCCATTTTTCAATTCTTGGCCCGGATTCTCCCCAGCCGCGCGGTGCAAGTCCGGTAAAGTCGAAATGTCAGCAAATAAAATGCTGGGCTTCCAACTCATGCCCGCAGCTACTTGAATCACTTGCCACAACGCAGAGGCGCCCAAAAGAGTGCCTTCGCGACTGCCGGCTGCCAAACAGGGAAATACGGACAATCCTTTGATTTGATTGGCCAGTTGCGTAGTTGCGGGGTCTAAAGTCACCAAGGGCAGAGAACCTAAATTGCGCGATCGACTTAACTGTTCAATAAAAGCTAAGGGGTTTTGCAGTTGACTTGTACTGTCCAAGACGATCGCCGAAGGCCGCCAAATTCGGGCGACGAGTTCTGCTTGGTCGAGGTCGTCTGCCTCTAAAACCCGGCAGTAGGTGGGATTTAGCAGTAAAGCGGAACCTTGAGACGAACTGTTTTGCGGGCACAGCCACAACACGGTTAAAGAATTTTTCACCTTGTTGCTACTAGCATTACTTTGGCCGATCAAATCTGCCAGCAACCTTCGCAAAGCGGGTTCTTCCACCGGCAAGCTCAAAAAGCCTTCGGCGCGGTTGACAGCAGCCCGTTCTTTTTCGCCTCTGGTGGCTGTGACGATTGCCGGAATCGATCGGGTATCTGGATCGCTCTTGAGCAGCGTCAGCACGTCCCAACCGGACAGCAGGGGCAGCAGCGGGTTGAGGAATATCGCTTCGGGACTGAACCTGCGGGCTTTTTCCAGGGCTTCGGTGCCGGAACGGGCGACTATTACTTGGTAGCCCAAACTGGAGAGGACGTTGGTTAAATCTTCGATATATTTGGGAACTGCTTCGACTATTAATACTAAACGAGAGCGAGAATTGGCGATCGGATGCTGATATTTTGATTTGAATAATTCTTCCTCGGCCAAAGCAGGCGCTGGGGATTCTTCCCCGCAGTTTCCGGGAGGATTTGGCGGTAGCAGCAGGGTAAATTCAGAGCCTCGGTTTTCTGAGGAAATAAACGAAACGTCTCCGCCGTGGAGCCTCGCGAGCCGTTGAGTCAGTACCAGTCCCAGTCCGGTTCCTTGAAAGCGTCTGGTGAGGGGGCTTTCTAGCTGTTGGAATTTTTGAAAGATCAGGTGCTGTTTGTCGGCGGGGATGCCGATGCCGGTGTCCCAAACGGTGAAGGCGAGCCAACCTTCCCAAACATTTACTTTCAATCCGATTTTGCCGCCGGCTTCGGTAAATTTTAGGGCGTTGGCAAGGAGATTGACGAGCATTTGTCGCAGTCGCAGTTCGTCGGCAATCAAATAGCTAACTCCCAGTTCTATTTCGAGTGTAAATTCTATTTTTTCTGACGGTTCTGCGTTTGCTTCGCCGTTTGTTTTGGGGGGAGATTTTTCTTCTTGCTGTTGCAGTTGTTTTGCTTGTTCAAAGGCTCTTTTGCAAGTTGCTGCTATTTCTACGGATTCGGGAATTAGTTCTAGCTGCCCGGTTTCCATGCGGGTCAAGTCTAAAATGTCGTTAACTATTGTCATCAAATGCCGTCCGCTTTGATGGATTAGTTTGGCGTAACGTGATTGCCGATCGTTGAGTTCTCCGATCAATTTATCTTTGAGGAGGCTTGACAAACCGAGGACGGCGGTGAGCGGGGTTTTTAGTTCGTGGCTGATGCAGGATAAAAATTCGTCTTTTAGTCGGTTGAGGTGGATTAAATCTGCGTTTTTTGCTGCTAGTTCTTTGGCGACTAAATGTTCTTCGGTGACATCTTGTCCCATGACTAAAATTAGTTGGTCTCCGAGCGGCTGTTTGACAAATTGCCAGATCCGTTCTTGACCTGTTTGTACCGGGCAGTCGCAAATGTATGTGTCTGGTTTGCCTGCGATGGCGCACCAAGCTGGAGCGGTTAAGGTTGATGGGGAGGCGGCTGAGTACAGGGGTAGCGCGCAACTGCTGGCTGCGGCTGCATCCCGATCGCCCGATAGACTTACTCCTACTAAGCTCCTGCACTCAGAGGTGATAGCCTCGAATTGCACACTCTTCTGGTATTCGGTGGTTACATGGCTTGGTTGGTGGGACGAGTGTTTGCCCAAATTTGCTGCGGGTTCGGGAATTGGTTGAGGCCCGGCTCCCAGCAAAATCCGCCACGCTGCGTTTTGACTGACTATTTGTCCGCTGGGGGTTTGCAATCTCAGCGGTAGGGGCAGTTTTTCTAGGAGTTGGACTAGGGAGTTAAGGTTTTCCGAGGGTTTCAATCCCGCTTCTAAAAAGCGCCCTTTGCCCTCGGCGGTGGCTAGCGCCGAGGAAACGGGTATTAATTCGATTTCTTTGACTGCTGTTGACTCCGCCTGACTGCTGCTGTTGAGTGTGGCGATATATTGCAGCAGGCTCAGGCTCTCTAGGAGTCCTAAAAATTTACCGCTGGCATCTGTAAGGGCGATCGGGCTTTTGGAGAAACCGCCGACGCTTTGGCTGTGGGCTGGGCTATTTAGTTGTTCTTTTTGCAGGTACTGCCAGAATTCGCTGACACTCAAAGCGGCCGGTACTGTGGTAATGGGTTCGATCGCGATCGAGCTTTCCGACAAAAGTTTCTCTCCGTCGTTTGTGCGCGAGTCCGCGCCCGTCCAAAGGCTTCGGAGGTAAACTAATCCTAGGGGCTCCTTCTGTTCGTTGACTACTGCGACTCGATCGCAATTTCCCTCCATGAAAATTGACCGCAGCGATTCTAGTGTCGCCGTTGGTCGGCACAGCGGCACTGGGGAGATAAAATTCTTGAGACTGGGGTTAGTGGTTGGCATAACAAACCTGAGAGTCTGCTATTTATAGCAGTAATATTTTTGATACCCAATGTACCTGCGGATTTCTGTATCTTATTAATTTTATATCAGTTCGCTATCTGGTTCGGGATCGACCAAAAAAGAGCGAGTTCGAGGCCAGCACTTGATTTGAGGCGATTATTAATTATTTTAAGGCTTAAGCTTAATTGCAGAAATCAAGCTCAGGGTGCTTGATATTAAAGCACCCTGAGCAAACTGTGATTATTCTTCTGTTAGAAAGCTTATCCTTATTTATTTGGTCGTTAAGATTGGTTACAATTGATGTTGAATTGATTTTGATTGTGTAAACAAATTTTCATAGCGGTCGGCATGAATCTCGCTGTGTTAGGGAGCATCTCTGGTTTTGTAACAAGCACTTTTTGGCGATCGGCTGTTGTGCAAATAAACGTTTTATATCTCGACAAACTGAAAATCGTTAACTTTTGTCAAACTCTCAAACTCTCTCCACCTGCGATCGCCAAAAAGTATAAAATCGATTTACGGCAGCCAGCGGGGATGATAGCCGGTAAAGGGAAGTTCTTCGGGCTTTACTTTTGCAGCAGAACCGTCTGGAGGTATTTCTAATAAGGGTAGCACCCAGAGGCGGCTGGTGGCGATCGACTGTCCGCCGGAGTTGCGGGGACTGTCTGCTGCTGATGGTTTTGCTGATGTAACTAATTGGTCGAAAATTAATGCCAGACCGTCGGGAGATAAACTGATTTGGGTATCTAATTGGTTCGGCAAAACTAGCAGCGGTTTGATGGTTCCTACCAAACGAGTGCCCTCTTTTTTGAGGTCGATGGCGGCGATAAAAGGCTGTTCTTTGTAGGTTTCTGTTTCGAGACGTTGGGCTAACAAACAGTAAAGACGCTGGAATTGATTGTCTTTGTTTTTGCGCGGGTCGAAATAAACGGAGATAATGCTACCGGGAATCCGCAATATTTCTTGTTCCACACCTTGGTTGTCTAAGATGAAAAGCGATCGAGTAAAGTCGCCGTTGTATTTAACATAGGCGGCGGCGGAGTTGTCGCGGGCCATTCCCAATACTTGTTCGTATTTTGGTAAAAGTTCTACTGGGTCTGCTTCTGGTTTGAGCGGGACGATCGCTAATCCTTGTTTTTGAGACATTACCACCGATTTGCTGTCGGGCCGAATCATAAAATCTCCGCCTTGTTGATTTTCCAATGGTCGGGGCGGTAATTTTTCTTCGAGAATCCAAGGGCTGAAATCGCTGGGATTGCTGCGGTTGACTCGCTGAATCAGGATGATTTTTCCGTCGGCTGAAAGGTCAAATTTTAGGTTTTGGTAATCTTTGGAGTCTAGTAGTTTGTCGATTCTACCTGCTGGCTGTTTTTGTTGGGGTTCTTCTCCGGGGGATTGGGGATTGAGGCCGGTGGTGACTGTGAATAGTTCTTGATTTAGGGTGCCGCGAGTACGGGCTATCGATCGATCTGTGGCTGAGAATAAAATGCGATCGCCCCCGGGATAGGGTTTAAAATCGGTGACAACCAAATCTTTGGGAGTCAGGGGTATCGGTTTCGATTCGCTGCTGCTGAGATTGACTAGCATTAATCTGCTTTCTGTTTCGCCTTGAACGCCGATATAAGCAAAAGCCCGATCGCGAGTGCGAAAGGAACTGCTAAACGGCTGCATTGGCGTGCCTTTATATTGGTTGTTTTCTCCGAAATACTTGTCCGTTGCACCAGCGAGTTTTAATGTGTAGGTAACGCCGTAGGGTGCTGGATCTTGGAGGGTGTAAGCCATGCGCCGTCCCGCCCAACTAAATTTACCGGGGAGGTTCGGTTCTAGGGTTAAGTTTTCCTCGACGGTGGAGTGGTTCATCGGGCGAAAGAAGGTGAGGAGAAAGCCGGTATCTCGCGCGCCGATTTGTTTGTTTTCCCAGCTAAATTCTCGCACTCTGGGCGCTGTGCGATCGCCACTCAGCAGCAGCAGTCCGATTAAGACGCTCAACATTAACATCAGAAAGATGGCCGTGCGGTCGATGGGCTGTTTGAACGGCAGAATACCGAAGAATGAAGGATTAAATTTTTTGTTAAAAATATTCACAAATTGTTCTCTCCTATTTCTGGTGAAAAATCACTGCCCAATTTTCCCTCTTAAATTTTACATTCCCAGGCGCACCCCAGTTCAAAAACCTAATTTGGCGATCCAATTTTCATATCAACTCCGGTTGACGATCGTAGCAAAAACAGTTCGTAGTGCGGACTTCACCGCACTACGAACCAATCCGAGAGCGTTCGATCGCCACCCCGTCCCAAACTCCTAATAATTCAGACGGCTACTTAGCCCAGAGCCATTATTTCACGAATCCTTGACGATTGGTATATTGGAACTCTGATTAACCGCTGACAGTGTATAGGGCGATTCAGGTTCGGGATATAATATAGAATATTTGCTATCATAATGCCTGACCTCAAAATAGTTTAAATTTGACGGGTGAGGCTTATATATAGAGAAACATTCCAAAAGACAAAAAGTTGCTGCACTCTCTAAAGGCCCGACATCCACTATTCGATTTTTGAAGAAACGACCTGATTTTATCCAGTGTTTCATCTGCTTTCTTGACAAACAGTAAAATGCTGCGTGAGGATTGTTAAATTCCGCAAATTTTACACCCTCTATCTCTACACTAGATAGCTTGTTTATTACCAATGGTTGCGTTATCGTCAAATCAATATATCTCTTAGTCCCTTGATACATTTCATAACGATTTGGGTAAAGAATTGCATTTTCATACCCGCTTTGTTGGTTAAATTTTTCTAGTTTTTCTAGGGTGAAAGAGTCCGACAAGATAATGTCATCTTCTATGAATAAAAACCATTCAAATTCTTCTACTTTTTCAACAAACTCTTCCTGAAGCCTAAACTCTACAAACATTGGGTCGCATTCAGGATATTCTTGTACCTGAATGCACTTAGTTTGATATTCAGGCAAATAAGCTGTAACGTGCCTGTTCGGTAGAGTTTGGATCGAAATATTCAGATCGCAATGAGCAAAACTTGTCAACAGTCCGTCTATGGTGTGCGCGAGTCTCTCTATCTTTGCCGCCCCTTTTTCTGGATTGTTAGATTCTTCAACTGATGTAATATGCGCGACAGCAACAAAGACTTTGGGGCGTTTTTTTTGGGGCAGTTCGTTTTCTTGAAATAAATTTATGACCGGTTTTTTTTGATAAAAAACCATCATTTTTATATACCTAATAACCGACCGCGATATTTCTTGTGACAAAGCAATTTGAAAAAAGATAAAGTGTATTACTTTTCTTTTTAGTGTATATTGATCTGACATACAGACAATCTCCTTTTTGTTTACTGAAATAGTTGATTGATAGGTACTAAATCCATCGGCGATATTTTATCAGTTGGCAATCCCCAACCGAGGACATACATTCTAACACAAAGTATGCCTGCTAGTACCCCTAAGAACAGTGCTGTCAATTGGATATCCTCCCAAAAACAAGTTAGCCTTTCTTTCCAAAGACCGTAGCTGGTTACTAAATAAGTAGGAATATCACCGACAGCTACAGCAATCACAGCACCTAAATTACCAAAAAAATGATATCCGACCGGGATACCAATAGTGATACTCAAGAAAGTTACCAGATTCCCCATAGCTCCATATTGAGATTTGCCAACCGCTAACAAACAAGAACCCATCAAATTGTGGAGAGTAGTGTGCCAGATACCTACAGCCAAGATTGGCATCATCCAAGATGCTGCCATATACTCTTTTCTGTACAGTGTTAGAATGAGCTGATCTCCAAAACTCACAAAAATTGCTAAGCCTACGGCTAAAGGTATCAGGATTAAGTTGCGGTTTTTAATGATTTTGGCGCGCAATTCCTCACGAGGCAAGTCTGCTAGCATCGAAATAGAGGGAAAAATTACCCTACCTCCGAGGGCGAGTATCACTTGGCGCGGCATATCGCCGAGGGTAAAAGCGATGCCGTAAATGCCCAACATTGTTAAAGTAAAGATTTTCCCTAGAACTAGGCGATCGGCTTGAGAGCACAGAAAAAATAAAATCGTCGATAAAAATATCCATTTTCCATAAGAAAATATTTCTTTAGCGGCTTCTTTGTCCCAAGCGAAGCGGTTTGACTTGCCGGGAATCAAAAAATGGCTCCATACTAACTCTATGATAGAGTTAGCAAAACCGCCGGCGAGGATGGCCCAGATTGTGGGATGGAAAAAGGCCCATACAATCATCACTGTAGTAGAAATTGCCTGTATCCCCAACTCAAAAAGCACTACTTGCTTGACGCTCATTTTGCGTTCGAGGGTGGATACGGAAGTGGATTTGAACCCTCCTATTAGGGTATTTATACTTATGCAGGGAAGCAACCACAGGAGACGGGGTTCTTCATAGAAGTTAGCAACTGGCCAGGTGATTGCAATTAAACACAACCAAACAAATAAGCTGCGAAAAACTTGCATTGTCCAAGCGGTGTTGAGAAATTCTGGCTCGTTCCCGCGCTTGTTTTGAATGATGCTTGGGCCCAGACCTATATCTGTGAATAGGTGGACACCTGTGATGAAAACGTAGGCTAGACCCACCAGACCAAATAGTTCCGGCAAAAGCAGGCGGGTCAAAATTAGGTTACTGCCAAATCGGATAATTTGACTGCTTCCATAGCTGGCGATCGTCCAGAATGCGCCTTTGATGGCTAATTTTTTTTCTGATGACATATACTCTAAACTTATTTCCTAATTATGAGTCTAGTTGCTGAATTTGCCGTTGGCAACTTCTACAGGATGCAGCAGCCATTTTTTTTAGCGAACTTTACCATATCTTCATTTTCTGATTGTAGGAATGGCCAGACACACATCCTACAATCAGAAAGATAAAATTTTATCTGCAACCAGCTCCACATCTAATAATCATAAGGGTTTTTTGGTTCGGGAATTGGTTTGAGGGAGGATGCTTGAATGATTAATTTGCGCTTGCCTTGTAGTTCTTCTACGATTGTTTCTCCTTCTATTTCTAGCCAACTGTCTGGGGGAAAAGAGGCGCGGTTTTGACCGATCGCTAATTTGACCGGCAACCCGATTGGATAGGCATCCGCCGCGCAGCAGGTAATGATAAAACGCCCGATCCACATATATTGTTCTGCTATGTTGGGCGGGTGAATCACAAATCCTTTAACCTTGACTTTTTGACCTCTGTATGTATCTGGTTCGGGATTAAAATTTAACAGCCGCACCCATTCGACGAGCGATCGATTTTCGGGTTTTGTAGTATTGCGAAATTCTTGCGGTTGCAGTCTGGTGATGGGCAGAGATTCGGTGAGACCTCGTTCCAATGCTGTCTGGCTGGTAAATGTGCGGGGCGTTACTGCTAAACCGATTAATGCGACGCTCAGCATTAAGGTGCTGCCGATGCTGGGGGGAAATAAAGTAATGTGTTCAACTTCTGTGATTCTGGGAGAGTTGTTGGCTGGGGATGTCCGCAATTGTTTGTTGGCGCGATCGACCTTTAAGAGTTCCCAAATCTTAAATCCGCCAATCACCATTAAGCCGATTCCTCCCGCGACTGTCAAGCCAAAGTAATTGGGGTGAATCAGAATGCTTAATTTGCCTGTAATCCAATATTTGAGGAGCAATATTCCCCAGGCTAGGATAGCTAGGGCGTCCAGCCAAGGGCTAATTTTTTTAAGATTCATATTTTGAAGGAAGAAGGAAGAAGTCCGAGGGAAGAAGTCCGAGGGAAGAGGGAATTGCTTGTTACCATGCTCTGCCTGGTAACGTAGATCCGGAGACTCTGCCTCCCGATCTCGCAACTTTTGCTTGTTACCATGCTCTGCCTGGTAACGTAGATCCGGAGACTCTGCCTCCCGAGCTCGCAACTTACAGGAGAGAGGACTGTAGGAGGTGCTTAAGTTATTGAGTTTTCGCTCATTAGCTCATTTTTCAACCGAGATACAAGTTGACAGCGAGGGTCATTAAAAATGTTAGTTGAGCAGCCAAGACAATTAAGTAAATTACGGCTCGACCTTTAAAAATAGAGAGCATTAAACCGATGCCTTTGAGGTCAATCATCGGGCCGAAAACGAGAAAGGCTAACAGCGAACCGCTGGTAAATGTGGCGGCAAAAGATAGGGCAAAAAAAGCATCTACTGTAGAACAAATCGATACGACTGCGGCTAATAGCAGCATGGCGAGAATCGAGGAAACCGGGCCTTGACCGAGGTTGAGAATTAGTTCGCGGGGTGCGCCAACTTGAATGATGGCGGCGATCGCGCTTCCGATGACCAAAACTCCTCCCAACTCCCGCAACTCCTGTACCATACTATCTAAAAGCAGGCGCAGACGCTCTCTAGAAACGCGGTGAAACATTGAGGAAGGTTTAGAGGTTTTTTCGGTTTTGCCTGTTGGTAAGGGCTTCCACTCCTCTTGTAGCAAAGATTCGATCGGCACTGCACCCCCCTGACCGAGCATAAATGTTCCAGACTGCAACAATAGCGGAGTGCTGTCTTGGGCGAGGTTTTGTTCGGAAAACTCTGGTTTTGGGAGGGGAATTGCGCGGGCTACAGAGGGGTGTAACAGAGGCCGCAAGTCTGCTTGGGCGCTGAACACCCAGCCGATGATTGTGGCGATAAACAGAGAAAAGACTACCCGCAAAACTACAATTTCTGGCTGATCGCGAAATGCTGTCCAAGTCGCCCAAACTACGATCGGGTTGATGGTGGGGGCTGCTAGCAAAAAGCCGATCGCCGCTGGTGCGGGTACTCCCTGCATCAGCAACCTGCGGGCTACGGGCACGTTACCGCACTCGCACACGGGAAACAAAAAGCCGATCGAACTCCCCATCAAAGCGCCCAGCAGGGGGTTTCGCGGGATGCGGGATACGAGTTTGCGTTCGTCTACAAACCCCAGCAGCAAACCTGAGAATAAAACTCCCAGCAGCAGAAAAGGTATTGCTTCTACTAACAGGCTGAGAAAAAGGGTAAAAGCATTGTTTAACTGATTCGTTAGGGCTGGTTGCATCGATCGCCTACTGGTAAATTGGTATTTAGTTTCACGTATTTGGCGGACTCCCTGTCGATCATACCTTCTGCACAGCACTAAGTTTAAAATTCCGTTGAAACTTTTTGGCGATCGTCCTCAATGTTATAGAAACCATTAAAAATTGCAGATTCCAGCACCGGACACCGCAATATCCGATCCCTAGCAATGGTCGCCTATAATCTTTATATCTCCACACAAAAATAATAGTTGTTAAATTTAATTTTATATTGATTTCCTATCAATCGGATAGTTGTTAATTTAAATGGCGCGAATTATCACAAAAAATCACAAAAGTTTAATTAATTAAAACATTACCAAATATTGCGCCAAATTTGCCTGTTGTAACGAACAAATCATAAAAATAACAAAATTGTTTAGACAGCCAGACTCTATGGGCAAACCGAGCAGGGGTATTTAAGAATCGCGCAATAATGATTTTCCTGTATCATCAATTAATGATAAATTCCAGCACAATCGGGTTATTGTTAACAACAGGTTAAGCTTTTAGCTCAAGGTTAACGAATAGTTAAATACTCCAAAGAACAGTTAATACGCCTCAAGCCAATATAAAATAAAGTCAGGCATAATTACCAAGGCGCATCTATCTCGGTCATCCTCTTTCCTTGCCTAATACTTGGAGTGGTAAAATCCCATTTGCCACAAACAGTTTTTTGTGTAATTTAAAATGCCGTTTGCCAGAGGGATGTCGGCAAAAGCACTCAGCTACTCACCGACTGAGCTTTGGTAACTGAATGTCTGCTGGCAAATAAAAACCAAAAAAGCGTGCTGATGAATTTATGTTAAATACTTCTTGCGTAGAAATACCAGTACAACTCGCGTCCGAAGCTGACTCTGGAGAACTTCGTTTAGACTCTACTCTCCAAGAATTATCGCTTTACGATTTTCAAGTAGAAGCTATGGATTTCGGGATGAAAATTTCCCAGATGTTAGAAACTAATCCGCTGTTACCGGGAGTCATTTTGACAAATCAAGGTAAATTTGTCGGCATGATTTCCCGGCGGAGATTTTTAGAATTTCTCAGCCGTCCTTTTGGAAGAGAATTATTTTTAAAACGACCTGTCAAGGCTTTATATCGCTTTGCTGAAATTGAGACTTTGATTTTTCCTAGCAATACTTTAATCGTGGATGCAGCCCGGAAGTCGCTGCAGCGCTCGAAAGAACTGCTTTACGAGCCGATTGTGGTTCAAGTGTCGCCCCAAACTTATACTTTGGTAGATGTACGCGAACTGTTAGTGGCCCAGTCAAAAATTCACGAATTAGCGACAAAATTGCTGGGGCAGCAAACTCAATCTCAGCTAATTCAAACCGAAAAATTAGCCAGTTTGGGGCAGATGGTAGCTGGAGTAGCTCACGAAATTAGAAACCCTGTCACCTGCATCAGCGGAAATCTCGGCTTTTTGTCTAACTACTCGAAAGACATCATGGAGTTGCTGTCTGCTTACGAGCAAATTGTCGGGCCTAGCGAAAAAATTGACGCACTCAAAAAAAATATAGAATTTGATTTTTTGCAAGAAGATTGGGTGGAAATTCTCAAAAGCATGAAGGCTTCATCAGAGAGACTGAGGGAACTTGTCACCAGCCTGCACACCTTTTCTTACATGGACGAAACTCACTTGAAAGAAGCTAACCTCCACGAATGTATTGACAGTACGCTGCTAATTATGAAAAGCCGTCTGAAGTACGGGTTTAAAGTAGTTAAAAATTATGGGGATTTGCCTTTGGTCAAGTGTTACTCTGGTCAGTTGAGTCAGGTATTTATGAATATCATCAGCAATGCGATCGATGCTTTGGAAGAAGTAAAAGGAGAAACAGGTTTTGTCGCTGCGATTACGATTGAAACTGAGGTAATAGACAGTTCTGACGGAGACTTCGTGAATTCGGAATTACTTCAAAATTATGTTTTGGGCGATGGCGTCCCGCCCCGCAAGCTACGACCAAATGCAAAACAGCTATCATCCGCCAGCCAAAACGCCGGTTTCAGCCCAGAAGCAAGCGAAAAAAATCAAAATAACGCTTGGATAGCGATCAGAATTGCCGATAACGGGCCGGGAATTCCGCCAGAAATTCAGCGCAGGATTTTTGATACATTTTTCACCACTAAACCTGCTGGGAAAGGTACGGGTTTGGGGTTGGCAATTACTCATCAAATTGTGACGGAGAAGCATAAAGGCAAGTTAAATTTGCATTCTACGCCCGGTACGGGGACGGAATTCGAGATTTTGTTGCCATTGATTTGAATGAAGAAGGAAGAAGGAAGAAGGAAGAAGGAAGAAGGAAGAGGGAAGAAATAGAAACTAATACCATTTTTCTAAAGATGTGGTATAGATGAAGTCTTAGCCCCCCCGAAGTCGCGGGGGGGGTTGGGGGGGTAATATCTAGCGCTACTTTATTCCATTGGTATAATTACAGCAGATTCCACATTTATGAAGTACGCCCGCCTATCCTCAACTCCGCGTAGGGACACGGCACTGCCGTGTCCCTACACTTCACAAACCTGGAATACGCTGTATGTAGGGTGCTCTTCGGCGCACGGCCGTGCGCCGAAGAGCACCCTACTGTTACGCTCTTAGCTGAACTGGCATCACTAAGAATGTAGCATTGACTCCGCCCAAAGGTTGAAAAATTACAGGAGCCAGAGCGCCGTTTAATTGCAGTTGAATTTCGGGAGACTGAGCTGTTTTCAAAATGTCAATTAAGTATTTCACGTTGAAAGCAATATCGATGCTGTCTCCCGAAATCTGCGCCGGCATTGACTCTTTGCCACTACCGACATCTTTGGCATCTACCGACAAAGTAATTTCCTGATTTTCCTCGTCGATGCTGCATTTGAGGATATTATTTTTTTGGTCGGCAAAGACTGCTATTCTTTCGACGGCTGCTAAGAGCGATCGCCTTTCTAAGGTAATTTGCCGCTCAAAAGACGGTGGAATCAACTGCCGGTATGCGGGATATTGCCCTTCTAAGGTGCGAGTTGTCAACCGCTGGTCTGCCCATTCAAACACTACTTGACCATGTTCAAAATGCAGCGTAACTGGTTCAGTCCACTGCCGCATTACTAGCATTCTTTCTACTTCCCGCAATGCTTTAGCCGGAACTGTCACCTCAAATTCTTCTTGGGTTTCTTCGCCTTCGACTTTTTCATTTACAGTTTGAACTACTGCCAATCTGTGGCCGTCTGTCGCTGCAAATTCCAAGCAATCTTGCAATACCTTTAAATGCACGCCTGCAAGTACCTGTTTTGCTTCGTCGGGGCTTGTCGCAAATAAAGTTCCTTTGAGTCCTTCTATCAAGGCTTCGGGCGGCAGTTTGAGGATTGTTCCGGCTTCGATTGCTGGCAATTCTGGGAATTCTTCCGGGCCCATGCCTCTAACTTGGTAGCTGCCTGAACTGCAACTGAGATATGCTACGGTGTCCCCCGCTTCATCTTCTAAAGTAATCTCTCCATCTGGGAGTCTCGAAACAATATCGTTGAGCAATTTAGCGGGTATGGTAAAACTGCCGCCGCCGGTCACTTCTGCTGCGAAGCTGGTGCGAATTCCTAAACTGAGATCGAAAGCTGTCAAGCTAACCCGCTGATTTTCCTCATCCGCTACTAAGAGCACGTTGGCTAGTACCGGATGTGTCGGGCGGGAGGGAACGGCCCGACTTACCAACGAGAGGTTGGCGTTGAGGTCACTTTGGGTGCAAACCAATTTCATGGGAGGTTAATTAACCGGATTTGAGACGAAACCAAATCCTATCACAGAAAGTCGGCGGGCTGACTTTTCTCTGTCAGGGCTTATTTCTGGGGCTAGAAACCGGGTTTCTGGGCAAAATTTTGTGAAGGAAGGAGAAATATACTTAGAAATCGGGTTTCTGAGGTTAACGCGCCGAGGACTAGATTTTTTTTTAATTTGTTGAATTATTTTTATGTCGATCGCCCTGTGGAAACTGTGGAAAAAAAAGTTAACTGTTTGCGGGATATGACTTATAGTTTCCAAAAACTGTGGAAAACTTGTGGAAAAGCTGCTGAATACGATCGCCCATTTTAGTAAAAAAATGGTTTTGGGCGATCGAGTAAAGTTTTCCACAAACAAAGGGCAAATTTTCCACAGGTTTTTCCACAGGTAGGGGTCAGGGGCATTGGAATGACTGCTGACTAATGACTAATGACTAATGACTAATGACTAATGACTAATGACTAATGACTTTTTATCAGAAAATTGGGTCGAAAACCCCGTCCTTCTAGGACGGCTTTATATTTACCAGAGACATACTCGTCACTAAATGTGCTATGGTAGTGAAATGTTAACCATGAATTACCGCTACCGAATCTATCCAACCGTCGCTCAAGCGCAGTCGCTTTTTGAGTGGATGGATACTTGTCGCGTTGCCTATAACTACGGGTTGCGAGAAATTAAGGATTGGTGTAATGGTCGGAAATGTTTGGTTGACAGATGTTCTATCAGGCATGAGTACATCATACCTGCGGATACTCCTTTCCCTAGCGAAGTAAACCAACTCAACGCACTGCCCGGCGCTAAAAAGGTATTTCCCCGATTGAGTGAAGTACCGAGCCAAGTGTTGCAGCAAGCGCTCAAGCAGTTACACCGAGCCTGGGAAGGATTTCAAAAAATTGGGCATGGATTCCCTCGATTCAAGAAGTTTGGTCAATTCAAGTCTTTGCTGTTCCCGCAGTTCAAAACCAATCCGGTGACTGGTACGCATATTGCTTTACCAAAATTGGGGTTGATTCCAATCAACCTGCATCGCCCAATACCGAGTGGATTTGTGGTTAAACAGGTGCGGATAATCAATAAAGCAGATATCTGGTACGCCTCTATCAATATCCAATGCAATGTCAGCGTTCCAGATCCAATGCCTCACGGTCATCCTATTGGGGTAGATGTGGGGCTTGAGAAGTTTCTAGCAACTAGCGACGGTATTCTCGTAAAATCGCCCAAATTCCTGAAAGTAATGCTCCGCAAGCTGAAATTGCTGCAACGCAGACTTTCTCGAAAGAAGAAACGTTCTAAAAATTACGAAAAACAACGTATCAAGGTTGCCAGACTTCACCACACAATTGACAGCACTCGTAAAGATTTCCACTTCAAACAAGCTCATACGCTTTGCGATGCTGGCGATATGGTCTTCATGGAAGACTTGGATTACAGAATCCTAGCCAAAGGAATGCTGGGGAAACAAATGCTTGACGCTGGATTTGGACAATTCCGAACCATCGTCAAATACCTGTGTTGGAAACGCGGTAAATTTTTTGGTGAAGTTTGTGCTAGAGGTACTTCGCAGGAATGTCCTGAATGCGGTACAAAAGTCAAAAAAGACTTAAGTGTCAGGGTGCATTCTTGTTCTAATTGTGGCTACACAACCGATAGAGATGTCGCCAGCGGTCAAGTAATTAGAAATAGAGGAATAGCTTTGGTTAATACCGATGGACAGTCGGGAATTCAAAATGCCTATGCAGACGGTTTGCCGGGGATTGAGGTGTCTCAATCTAGGTCAAAGTCGAAAACCCGCGAGGGAATAACTAGGAAATCTAAGAAGTGATTCAAAGAAGCTCCGCACCTTTAGGTCGGAGTAATGTCACTAACTTTTGCGGCTGACAACGTTAATTCGATCGCTCAACTGACGCAAAGTTTGAGCCAAATTCGGGTCAGTGTTCCGCAACTGAGCAATTTTGTCGCAACTGTAAAGCACCGTCGTGTGGTCTTTTCCGCCGAACACTTCGCCAACCTTCGGCAAACTCAAAGCAGTATGCTGCCGAATTAAATACATCCCTATTTGACGGGCGAGACTAATTTCGCGCCGGCGGGAAATTCCTTTCAAATCTTCAACAGAAACATCAAACGCCTCAGCCACCACTGCAATTACCGCATCGGGAGTCGCCTGTACCGTTTCAGTTTGCGGATTCAAAACCGGGGCGATATTCTCAACTGTCATCGGCAAACCGGTAATGGAAAGATATGCTACGGCCCGAATCAAAGCTCCTTCTAATTCCCGCACATTGGAAGTATAGCTAGAAGCAATGTATTCAATCACATCTCGCGGCAACCGCATATTTTCGTACTCACCTTTTTTCTGCAAAATTGCCATCCGCGTTTCCAAGTCTGGCAATTGAATATCAGCAATTAATCCCATCGAAAATCTGGAACACAAACGCTCTTGCAGGCGGGGGATTTGTTGCGGCGGGCGATCGGAAGCTAAAACTACTTGATTTCCAGATTCGTGCAAAGTATTAAACGTATGAAAAAATTCTTCTTGAGTGTATTCTTTGCCTTCGATAAATTGAATATCATCTATTAATAAAACATCCGCTGCCCGATAATGATCGCGGAAACTTTGCATACTATCTTTGCGAATTGCGACAATTAAATCGTTAGTAAATTTTTCAGTAGAAACGTAAAAAATCTTGGCGTTGGGATCAATTTCCAAGCGATAATGACCGATCGCCTGCATCAGATGAGTTTTCCCCAAACCAACGCCGCCGCACAAAAATAAGGGATTGAATTCTCGACCCGGAGACTCGGCTACTGCGAGGGCTGCTGCGTGAGCCATGCGGTTGTTGGAACCGACGACAAAGCGGGAAAATACGTATTTGGGGTTTAAATTAGCGGGTTTAGGCGGGTGAAGCGATTTGTTTTCGGGGACATCGGCGGCGATGGGGGAGGGCCAAATTGTGGCGGAGTCGCTGCTGTCGCCTGTTTCATTTCCCCCGGCAATTGTCAAGTAAATGTCTACGGGATAGCCGAGAATTTCTTCGACTGCATCAGCAAGGATTTCTCTGTAATATTTTTGCAACCAATTGCGAGCAAAGGGGTTGGGGGCGCTGACGATCAAACAGTTATTTTCGAGCTGTTCGGCTCTGGCAGTTTTGATCCAAGTCTCAAAGCTAGGTCTGCTCAGTTGTACCTGGAGACGTTCAAGTATCTGATTCCACAGATTTTCGAGGGGAATGTCCATCGATTACCTCTGCCGATCGGCATTTAAGAGATTTTCAAGTCCAAACAGTTCAGTTTAGTCGAGTTGGTGGTTGGGAAGCTAGAGCGGCCCAAGATTGGGCGGTTTCAACCGTATCTCTTAGCAAAATCAGCGAAAATCGGCAATCAAAAATCCAAAATGAGAAGCTGAATGCTAAAGTTTAAGGGAGTCTGCCGTAGCTTGCGGGGCGGGACACCATCGCCCAAAAATTTTGCGGCTCTGCGGCGATATAGCAGGTATCAAAGAGCTGCTAAGCAAATATTTAAATGTGGCAGGAAAGCCTAAAAACGTGGCTATGAAGAGTTCTACAGGCAAGTTTTGGAAGCAACCGGCAATTTACATATTGCTGCTGGTAACGGGGGCCGGAGCCGCCATGTTGGGCGATCGGCTGACGGTTTCTCAATTACGTCCTAATTCTGGTGATTCGAGACAAGAGGTGATGCAACCGAAATTGCAACTGCCTCCTAAGACTGAGGTTAAAGGTAGCAAAGTATTGCCGCAGGTTCCTTTGTCGGGCGATGCAGCTAATGTAAATTTCATTGTGGCTGCGGTGGAAAAAGTAGGCCCGGCGGTGGTGCGGATCGATGCTTCGCGCTTGGTGAAACCGACAAATAGATCGCTTTCGCCGGAAGATTTTTTTGGTGCAGAACCGAATTCGGGCGGCAGGGGCGGGATCGAACGGGGTACGGGTTCGGGTTTCGTGATCGGGGCCGACGGCGTGATTCTCACTAACGCTCACGTTGTAGAGGGTGCAGATACGGTAAGTGTAACTCTCAGGGACGGCCGCAGCTATCAGGGGCGGGTGTTGGGGGCGGATAAGGTGACGGATGTGGCTGTGGTGAAGATTGAGGCGACTGCTCTGCCTGTGGCGGCGATCGGCAATTCTGATAAGCTGTTGCCTGGGGAATGGGCGATCGCGATCGGCAATCCTTTGGGTTTGGACAATTCCGTAACTGCGGGGATTATTAGCGCTACGGATCGATCGAGCTCTGATGTGGGCGTACCCGACAAGCGCATCGGTTTTATTCAAACAGACGCTGCAATCAATCCGGGGAATTCCGGCGGCCCGCTGCTGAATGCTTCGGGGGAAGTTATTGGGATGAATACCGCGATTATTCAAGGCGCTCAAGGATTGGGCTTTGCGATTCCGATTCAGGCGGCGCAACAGGTAGCGCAGCAACTGATTTCGACGGGGAAAGTCGAACACGCTTATTTGGGCATTGAAATGGCGACGCTGACTCCTGATGTTAAGCAGCAAATTAACAGCAATCCTAATAGCAATTTGCGAGTTGCAGTCGATCGGGGTGTGGCTATTGTGAGTGTAGTTCCCAATTCTCCGGCGGCGGCCGCAGGTTTGCGGGCTGGAGATGTGATTCAAAAGATTAACAATCAGCCGATTATTCAGTCGGAAGCTGTTCAGGATTTCGTGCAAAATGCCAAGGTTGGCGGCCTGTTGCAAATGGAGATTAATCGCAACGGGCAAATAGTTAATTTAACTGTACAACCGGGGAGTTTGCCTGTTCAAAAAATTCGATAAAAAGTTCGGCAACGGATTTTGTATAGAATCCATTTGAGATATTTTATGTTAAATCAACCTGCATCAGAAATCGAATTGTTACGCGCGGCCTACGCTGCTTTCAACGCGCGAGACATCAACGCCGCCCTCGCCCTCATGACTGCGGACGTGGCTTGGCCGCGAGCGTTCAAAGGCGGTTTTGTCCGTGGACATGAAGAAGTCCGCGCTTACTGGACGGAGCAATGGAGCGAGATCGATCCCCATGTGGAGCCTAGTGCCTTTCACCCAGAGGAGGGCGGGCGGATTTTGGTCGATGTGCACCAAGTCGTGCGCGATATGGCTGGAAGCGTGGTTGCTGATGAGCGGGTTGGTCATCGCTTCACCATCGATCGTGGCTTGATTCAAGTCATGGAGGTCTGTTCACTTCCATCGTCCAGCTAGGTCGCCTAACACTGCGCTCCGGTCGCACAGCTTGAGTCCGTTATGCAGCTAAATTTATAGCAAGTTTTAGCGATCGCCCTAAAAGATATCAAATGGGTTCTACGATCGCCATAAGAGGGCTGAAGCCCAACAACATACCTCACCTATCTGAGAAGGGCTATAACTGATTTAACGGATGTTGGAAAACGGATTTTGTAGCGGATTTAACGGATGTTAGGTAACGGGTTTTGTAGCGGATTTAACGGATATAATTCCCAATAACAACTAACAAATAACAGCTAACAAATAACAACTAACAAATAACAACTAACAAATAACAACTAACTATGCCAGAAATATTACAAATTTCACAATTAGGAAATCCCGTACTGCGCCAACCGTCGCAAGTTGTCGAGAATGTTAAGGACGATCGCATTCAACAGCTAATCGACAACCTAATCTCTACTGTCCAACAGGCGAACGGAGTAGGGATTGCGGCCCCCCAAGCGGCGAAGTGCGATCGGCTGTTCATCGTCGCATCCCGCCCCAACCTGCGCTATCCCCAAGCCCCGAAGATGGAACCGACGGCGATGATTAATCCCCGGATTCTCGCTGCATCCACAGAAACAGTCAAAGACTGGGAAGGCTGTTTGAGTATTCCGGGGATTCGCGGGTTAGTGCCCAGAAGTAGGGCGATCGAGATAGAATACACCTGTAGAGACGGCAAAGTTCACCGACAAGAACTTACAGACTTTGTAGCCCGGATTTTTCAACACGAATACGACCATTTAGAAGGCATCGTGTTTTTAGACAGGGTGGAAAATACCCGAGAACTGATGACTGAGGATGAGTACCAGCAGCAATTTGTCAAGCTCCTGTGATAATTGATATAATGGCGATCGGTAATTAAGATTGATGTTGTGAATAGGAGGGCGAATGTCTATTAACTTGGAAAAAGGCGGGAGAATCAATCTATCTAAAGAAGCACCGGGGCTGAAAAATGCCGGGATCGGTTTGGGATGGGATACTAATGCTACAGACACCGGCGATGCATTTGACTTAGATGCTTCCGTGTTTATGTTGGGTTCTGCTGGCAAAATTCCCAGCGAAAAATACTTTGTTTTTTACAACAACAAAGAGTCGCCCGATACTGCTGTAATACATCTGGGAGATAGCAGAACCGGAGAAGGATTTGGCGATGATGAAACCGTTACAGTCGATTTAACCAAAGTCGATCCGTCGGTAGAAGAAATTGTGTTTGTTGTCACCATCCACGAAGCCGAATCGAGAAGGCAAAACTTCGGTCAAGTGCGAAATGCTTTTATCAGGATTTACGACACCACTACTAACACAGAAGTAACTAAGTACGATTTGGACGAGGATTTTTCTAGGGAGACTGCGGTGGAGTTTGGCAGACTTTATAAGAAAGATGGCGAGTGGAGGTTCCAAGCAGTCGGACAAGGCTACAATTCAGGCTTGCAAAGTTTTGTAGACAAGTATGCTGGATAAAAGGTCGAGATAAAACAATACGGTTCAGATAAAGTCGATCCCCCCTAGCCCCCCCTTAAAAAAGGGAGGGGACAAGAGAGTTCTCTTTCGTCCCCTTTCTTAAGGGGGATGCTACAAGGGATCTCCTGGGAATAAACAAGTCGGACGTACTGTTGAAACCGCCCGGTCTTTTTATCAATCCCATATTGCACGATAAACCTTACAAAATCACAAAACTATGGCTATTAACTTGACAAAAGGACAATCAATTGTTCTCAGCAAAAGCGAATTCGACCTATCCAGAGTGACAATGGCTTTGGGCTGGGATGTCGCGCAAGTTAAAAAAGGTCTTTTCGGTAGAAGCAGCGGTGTAAATTTTGACCTAGATTCCTACGCTTTGCTGCTGGGAGAAAATGGCAAATTAAAAAATTACAAAGAAGATGTAATTTATTACTCTCATTTAGAATCAAACGATAAAACAGTTGTGCATTCCGGCGACAATCTCACCGGGGAGGGAGACGGCGACGACGAACAAATATTGGTGAAACTCAGCTCGTTGCCAGCACAATATCATAAAATTATCCTGGGTGTAAATATTTACAATGGCAAAGAAAGAAAACAGCATTTTGGCATGGTAGAAAATGCTTACGTGAGGGCTGTAGATGCAGGCGGGAAAGAAATCGCTCGCTATCGCTTGTCAAATGATCCTTCCTATGAAGGCAAATTAAATATGTTGATGGGAGAAGTTTATCGAGAAGGTAGCGAGTGGAAATTTAAGGCTTTGGGAAATCCTTTGACTGAAGATATGAATGGCGTTGTCGGTTCGTTTATGCGGTGATATCAATTCCGGTTGCACTCATACATGATTGTTGAGTGTTGAGTGTTGACTGTTGACTGTTGACTGTTGAGTGTTGACTGTTGACTGTTGACTGTTGACTGTTGGCGGTACGACTCGATTTTATTATTCCGATGCAACCGGAAACGATATAGGGGTTCTCACAAAAGTGAGGAATGCCCTATGCCCTATGCCCGGTTTGGCCTATCCCGGATAGTACCTCATCTTTCTGAGAAAGGCTATTTGATATGAAAGAATATGTTTTGAACCGCAGATTAATGCAGATTAACGCAGATGAAATTCTATCTGCGTTAATCTGTGTTCATCCGCAAATATCTGCGGTTGAAAAAGTAACTCTAATCAATCTTTGACTGGCCGCATTGTTGGGAACATCACGGCATCTCGGATGCTTTGAGTATTGGTTAAAAGCATTACCAATCTGTCTACACCGATGCCCATTCCGGCACAATTTGGCATTCCCAAAGATAGCGCTTGGATGAAATCTTCATCCATTGGATGCGCTTCGTCATCTCCTGCATTTTTCTGTGCTAATTGTTCTTCAAACCGCTTTCTTTGCTCTTTCGGATCGTTCAATTCTGAGAATCCGTTAGAGTATTCTGTGCCGTTGATAAATAGCTCGAAACGCTCGACAAATCCGGGTTTGCTGCGGTGTCCTTTGGCTAGGGGACTGACTTCGACTGGGTAGTCGATGATGAATGTAGGTTGAATTAGTTTGGGAACAACTAATTTGTCAAAAACTGCGTAGAGCACGTAGCCTAAACTCTGTTGTTCTAACTTGGAAAGGTGCAGTTCTAGTTTGGTTGCGGAGGATATTGCACTTTCTAAGTCCAAACTGTCAAAATCCAGTCCAAACTCGTCTCTGACAGCTTCTACCATTGTTTTCACTTGCCAGTGTTTGCCGCTAAAACCGGGATATTTTTCGCTGTAGTCGTATTTACGTTCTAAACTGATTGTTTCTCCCTGATTTTCTATTTCCCGCACATCGCCAAATACTTCTGCTGCTGCGAAACAAATCACATCTTCGACAACTGTTAAAATGTCGAATACATCTGCATAAGCTTGGTAAACTTCTAAGGAGGTAAATTCTGGATTGTGGGTGCTGTCAATGCCCTCATTTCTAAAGGCTTTTCCTAGTTCAAATACTCGCTCGAAACCGCCACAAATTGCTCTTTTTAAGAACAATTCTGGGGCGACGCGCAAATACAAATCTACTTCTAAAGCATTGTGGTGGGTGATGAATGGTTTAGCGGCAGCACCGCCGTAAATAGCTTGCAGTGTCGGCGTTTCTATTTCGTAAAAGTTGGCTTTCCAAAGATAGGAACGGATGCTTTGGACGATGCGGCTGCGTAGCATGAAACGGTTGAGGGCTTCTTGGTTGCTAGCTAAGTCCATTTCGCGGTGGCGGCGGCAAACTTCGGGGTCGTTGATGCCGTAATAAGCATCGGGAAATTGGATCGTAGCTTTTGATAAAAGCGTGAATTCCCGAACTAAAATAGAAAGTTCTCCCCTGGGGGTGCGGCAGCCGATGCCTTCTACGCCGACAAAATCGCCGACATCAAGCAATTTTTTGATTTGTTCAAAGCTCAAACCGACTTCGCCGGTGACGATGGCTTTTTCGATTTTGAGTTGAATTTTGTCTGTGGCGTCTTTTAAATCGATGAAGCCAATTTTGCCGCTGTCTCGCTTGGAAATAATGCGGCCGGCTAATCGCAGGGGAATTTCTTCGGGGTCACTTTGTCCGTTTTCGAGTTCTTTTCCTGGCTGACTAAATATTTCGCGAACTTGTTGGGCTGTGTGCGATCGCGCGTAGGATTGACTGGGATACGGTTCTATGCCTTGCGATCGCAGTTCGTCTACTTTTTGACTGCGGACTTCGGCTTCACTCAGAGTCATTAGTTATTGCCTAATTAAAATTACCAATATCTTAGATCTTGCACTGCATTGTCACATTCACAGGCTTTCTGGTCTGTTCCACAACTCAATTCTTTTGTGGGTAGGCCGACGGCGGATGCCCGAAAGCTCGATCGCAACAGGTGCAAGATGTCAGAAACACCAAACTCTATCATAACTGAGCTGCCTGACGGGGCCAATTTGCTAAATAATTCAGAGACACGCTGCTTTTTGTACCCTGGCTGCTGAAATATTTGCGATCGCAAATTGTTATCGACAGCATAAAGCGGGCGAAACATTAAAAAATTAAGTTGTCTGTCGGTCGCAACAGGTGAGATGATATGTAGTGCAGTCTCACGGCAGTTCCACAGAAACTCCATAGCAGACACGCGAGCGATCGAACTCGACTCATCGCACCTCTGCCAAAATTGACCACACAGATCGTGTCCGGTCGGTCGATCGTACTATTTGGTTTGGGGCGTTTACTAAAACTCTGGTTTTGATGAGGATTATTGGTTAACTCGCCCCTACAACAATCACGGTCAATTCACCGGATATGAGCTCGCACACACTCTCTCATACATATAAAAACCAGAATTATGGCTGTTGCAACCAAATCAATCGAAGAACTCTGCATTAACTCTATCCGCTTTCTCGCCATCGATGCGGTAGAAAAAGCAAAATCAGGACATCCAGGACTACCGATGGGCGCTGCGCCTATGGCCTTCGTACTGTGGGATCGCTTCATGCGGTTCAACCCTAAAAACCCTAAGTGGTTCAATCGCGATCGCTTCGTACTCTCCGCCGGCCACGGCTGTATGCTGCAGTACGCCCTCATGTACCTCGCCGGCTACGATAGCGTCAGCCTCGACGACATCAAGCAATTCCGTCAGTGGGAATCCAAAACCCCCGGACACCCGGAAAACTTCGTCACCGAAGGCGTAGAAGTCACCACCGGCCCCCTGGGACAAGGCATTGCTAACGCCGTCGGTTTGGCAATGGCAGAAGCTCACCTCGCTGCCAAGTTTAACAAGCCCGATAGCACCATTGTTGACCACTACACCTATGTCATCATGGGTGACGGCTGTCACATGGAAGGTATTTCTGGCGAAGCTTGTTCTTTGGCCGGGCACCTCGGACTTGGCAAATTAATCGCCCTCTACGATGACAATCACATTTCCATTGAAGGCGACACTAACTTGGCCTTTACTGAAGATGTCGGCAAGCGTTTTGAAGCCTACAACTGGCACGTCATTACAGTAGACAATACCAACCTCGACGAAGATACTAACGCAGAAGCAGTTCACAAAGCTATTGAAGAAGCCAAAAAAGTCACGGACAAACCGTCTCTGATTAAAGTCCGCACAGTCATCGGTTATGGTTCTCCCAACAAGCGCAATTCTTACAGTTCTCACGGGGCTGCTTTGGGTACCGATGAAGTGAAAGCAACTCGCGATTTCTTGAAGTGGGAATACGCACCGTTTGAAATTCCTGATGATGCTTTGGCTCACTTCCGCAAAGCAGTCGATCGCGGTGCTGCATCCGAACAAGAATGGAATAAAACTTTTGCAGATTATAAAGCAAAATATCCCGCCGAAGCAGCAGAATACGAACGCACGGTTGCTGGCAAACTTCCCGAAGGTTGGGATAAAGTTCTCCCGACTTACAAGGTAGAAGATAAGGCTGATTCGACTCGGAATCATTCTGGAAAATGTTTGAATGCTTTGGCTGCTGTCCTACCTGAATTGATCGGCGGTTCGGCTGACTTGGCATCTTCTAACATGACTCTGCTTAAGGGTGAAAAAGACTTCCAAAAAGGTCAATACGAAGGACGTAACCTGCGCTTTGGCGTGCGGGAACACGCTATGGGCGCGATCGCCAATGGTCTGCTACTCCACGGCGGTTTGATTCCTTACTGCGCCACATTCTTGGTATTTGCCGACTATATGCGCGGTGCAATTCGCCTCTCCGCACTCTCGGAAGCTGGAGTCATCTATGTCATGACTCACGACTCCGTAGCTTTGGGCGAAGATGGCCCCACTCACCAACCAGTCGAAACCATCGCTTCTCTGCGCGCCATCCCCAATTTGTTGGTGATTCGCCCTGCGGATGGAAACGAAACATCCGGTGCTTACAAAGTGGCAGTTGAAAGCCCCAAACGCCCCACATTAATGGCTTTGTCCCGTCAAAACTTGCCGAATTTGGCCGGAAGCTCGATCGAAGGAACAGCCAAAGGCGCTTACATTTTGTCCGACGACGGCGGCACTCCCGACATCATTTTAATCGGCACCGGTGGCGAAACATACCTCTGCGTTGATGCCGCTGAAAAATTGCGCGCCGCAGGCAAAAAAGTCCGCGTCGTTTCCATGCCTTGCTGGAAATTGTTCGACGCACAAGATGCCGCTTACCGCGAATCTGTACTCCCGAAAGCTGTTACCAAACGGTTAGCAGTTGAAGCAGCTTCTAGCTTCGGCTGGGGACGTTATTTAGGTTCCGAAGGCGACAGCATCAGCATCGACACCTTCGGTGCCTCCGCACCAGGCCCCGTTGCTTTAGAAAAGTTTGGCTACACCGTTGATAATGTGGTGGCTAAAGCTAAGGCACTCTTGGGTTAATCGCAGTAGCATAATGAATGATGGGGCGGGCTTTTGGCTCGCCCCCTTTTTTTATAGAAGAAGGAAGAAGGAAGAAGGAAGAAGGAAGAGGGAAGAAGGAAGAGGGAAGAAGGAAGAAGGAAGAAGGAAGAGGGAAGAAGGAAGAAGGAAGAAGGAAGAAGGAAGAAGGAAGAAGTCATTAGTCATCAGTCAGTAGGGGCGGTGGATGGTGCGTGCGGGCCCTCTTAGTTGTCATTAGTCATTAGTCATGTTTTGCTGTCTCCCCGGAGCTTTCCGTCCAACGTCATCAGGAAGAAGGAAGAAGGAAAACGGAAGACGGAAGACTAAAGACTGAAGACTGAAGAAGATCAAACCTTAACCCGCTGCGGTGGGTTTCGTTTGTTTGGCGTGCGAATTCCATTTGCCCGGTCTTATGTATATTTCAAAAATTTGAGATAAGTTATAAGTTATGGGGTTAAATTCCCCGTTACCCAATTACCAATTACCAATTACCAATTACCAATTACCAATTACCCATTCCCCATTACCCATTCCTTTATCATGTGGACTTTTTTAAATAACCTGTTATTCACTAGCAACTATATTTCTCACGGCCACTGTTACCTTTGGCAGCGAGATCTAGTCGCGCTCCACGTAGTGTCAGACTCTATAATTGCCCTGGCTTACTATTCAATACCCGTATCGCTAATTTATTTTAGCACTCAAGGAAAAGACTTGCCCTTTCGCAACATTTTTTTGCTGTTTGGAGCCTTTATTTTCTCCTGTGGCACTACTCATATAATGGAAGTTTGGACGCTTTGGCATCCTGTTTATTGGCTTTCTGGGAGCTTGAAACTGATCACCGCAGTCATTTCTGCTTACACAGCTTTCGCATTGATTCCGTTAATTCCTGAAGCATTAGTTTTCACGAGTCCCGCTCAATTAGAGATAATTAATCAAATACTGCAAACAGAAATCATCGAACGCCGAGAAACAGAAGCTCACTATCAAACTTTAACAGAAGCTTCGCCAGTTGGAATATTTTATGCTGACGATGCCGGAGACTGTTTATATGTCAACGAACGCTGGTGTCAAATTGCTGGAATTACCGGCGATGAAGCTTTGGGTAAAGGGTGGTTGCGAGGCATTCATCCAGACGATCGCGAGAGCGTTTTTGCTCAATGGTATAGCGTCGCGCAGGAGCAATTGCCGTTTAAATCTGAGTACCGTTTTCAACGTCTTGACGACGGTCACGTGAAGTGGGTTTTCGCTCAATCTGTCGGTCAAATCGGAGAAAATGGGGAGGTTAAAAGCTATGTGTGTACCATTACTGATATTACAGAACGCAAGCTGGTAGAAGAGGAAAATCGACTGCTCAATGAAACTCTGGAAAATCGAATTGCCGATCGCACTGCTCAAATGGAAATTTCCAACCAACAATTGCAAAGCGAAGTAGCTTACAGACAAAGAATTGCGATAACTTTGTTGGAATTGACGCAACTGCAAAATGCAATTCTTAACAGCGCTAACTACACAATTATTTCCACTGAACCAGACGGTAAAATTAAAACATTTAATCGCGCCGCCCAGCAACTTTTAGGCTATTCCCCCGGAGAAGTGGTAGGAAAAGTCACGCCAGCCATCATTCACGATCCTCTGGAGGTCAGCAAAAGAGCGGAAGTTTTGTCTCAAGAATTGGGAGTAAAGATAGAGCCGGGAATGGAAGTTTTTTTTACTTTGCCGCGCGGGGGAATGGCTGACGAAAATGAATGGACTTACATTCGCAAAGATGGTTCGCGGTTTCCGGTGCAATTGTCGGTGACAGCCTTATTTGATACTGAAGGAAATATTACTGGTTTTTTGGCGATCGGTCAAGATATTAGCGATGCCGTGGCGACAGCTACGCAACGCAAACAAGCTGAAAAAGAGCTGCGCGACCTCACCAATGCTCTGCAAAATGCGGTGGAAGGCATTTCGCTGCTGGACATTGACGGACGCTATGTGAATGTTAACCGAGCTTACGCTCGTAAATGTGGTTACGAACCGGAAGAAATGCTAGGCATGGAATGGCAGCTTACCGTGCATCCAGACGATGTTGAGATGTTGACATTAGCTTATCAAGAAATGCTAATTTCTGGCAAAGTAGAAGTTGAAGCTAGAGGTGTGCGGAAAAAGGGTTCATTTTTTCACAATCAATTAACAATGGTCAAAGCTTGCGATGCCGAAGGAACCTTTAACGGCTATCACTGTTTTATGAAAGATATCACCGAGCGTAAACTAACTGAAACAGCGTTGCAGGAAAGCGAATTCAAATACAGGCAAATAGTTGAATTAGCAGAAGAAGGTATTTGGGTAATTGATAACAAGGCCGTCACGACTTACGTGAACCGCGCAATGTCGCGAATGCTCGGCTATAGTGAATTAGAAATGTTCGGTCGGCCGCTTTGGGACTTCATGGATGAACCGGAAAAACAACAAGCTCTCGATAATTTCGAGCGTCGCAAGGAAGGTATTGCTGAACAACACGAATTCAAATTCAAAACTAAGGATGGTAAAGATATTTGGACGGATATGTCTACCAGTCCAGTCATGGACTCTCAGGGAAATATGCTATCATGCTGTGCCTTAGTTTATAACATTACAAAACGTAAAATATCGGAGCAACAAATGCTGCAACTTACAGAAGATCTGAAGCGTTCTAACGAAGAATTAGAACAATTCGCTTATGTGGCTTCCCACGATTTGCAAGAACCGCTCCGAGCCGTTACCAGCTACGCTCAATTGCTCGCCCACCGCTATCAAGACAATTTGGATGCTAAAGCAAATAAATATATTCATTATATTGTTGACGGCGCTACCAGAATGCAACAATTGATTAATGATTTGTTGGCCTATTCGCGCTTGGAAACCCGAAGTAAACAATTTGAGCTAGCCGATTGCAATGCTGCTGTCAACCAAAGTTTGTCTAATTTGCAAATTGCGATCGCCGAAACAAAAGCTGTCATCACCTGCGACAGGATGCCAACCGTGATGGCGGATGAATTTCAACTGGTGCAGTTATTCCAAAATTTGCTCGCCAACGGTATCAAATTTTGTCGCGAAGATATCCCGTTGATTCATATCGCTGCGGGCCGGCAAGATAGCGAATGGGTGTTCAGCGTGCGCGATCGGGGCATTGGCATCGATCCGCAATATGCCGATCGCATTTTTATTATTTTTCAACGCCTGCACTCTCGCCGCGAATATTCCGGTACTGGCATAGGTTTGGCGATGTGCAAGCGCATTGTGGAACGCCACGGCGGGCGCATCTGGGTGGAATCTCAAGAAGGAAAAGGAGCGACTTTTTACTTTACTATTCCTATAATTAGTATCTGAAGGCTTAAATTTCATTTATTTTTTTTATAGTCACAAGGATAAACAGGTTATGAGCGATCCAAGCACTGTTAGATTAATTGAGATTCTGTTAATTGAGGATTCGCCCAGCGATGCCGATTTGGCAAGAGAAGTCCTCAGTCAGGGTAAAATATTGAATAACTTGCATTTTGTGGAGGATGGAGTCGAAGCAATCAAGTTTTTACGCAAAAAAGCACCCTATCTGGACGTACCCCGTCCCGATTTGATTTTGCTAGATTTGAATCTGCCGAAAAAAAGCGGTGTTGAAGTGCTAGAAGAAATTAAAACTGACCCGAAGTTAAAATTAATTCCTGTCGTGATTCTCAGCACTTCTGCTGCTCCCGAGGATATTCTCAAGTCCTACTCGCTCCATGCCAACTGTTATATAACTAAGCCTGTAGACTTTGTAGAATTTACTAAAGTAGTCAGGTTAATTGAGGAATTCTGGCTCGCCGTTGTCCACCTTCCTGTAATTTATTAATGGATTGAGGATTGGTGGCTGGCGGTAGTGACACTTTTAGAATAATAGCTTAACAAATAAAAATTGCATAAAAAAACCAAAAAGTTTAACCTGAGATTGATACGCAGTGAAAATGTTACAGTCAAAAATCTTTAAGCTATGTGGATTAAGATTCTGTTAGTAGAAGACAATCCGGCTGATGCTGATTTGCTTGCAGAACTGTTGGAAGTATCTGTCGGAGTGGAGTGGGAACTCGTGTCTGTTGAATTCCTGCACGAGGCGATCGCCCAACTGGGCAAGCAATCCTTTGATATAGTTTTGCTAGACCTTTCTTTGCCCGACAGCCACGGTTTGAAAACGCTAACTCGACTGCGAGAAGTGGCTCCCGATGCGGCAATGGTGGTAATGACAGGCTTGGACGATGAGGCGATCGGACTCGAATCAGTGCGCTTGGGAGCCCAAGATTACATTGTTAAAGGTCAAATTACCACTCAATTATTAGTGCGGACGATCCGCTACGCGATCGAACGTTCTCAAACATTTCAAATGCTGCGGGAAAGCGAGCGGCGTTTTAGGGCGATTTTTGACTCTTCCTTTCAGCTTACCAAACTGCTGACTCCCGAAGGAATCGTGCTGGAAGTGAACCAGACAGCCCTAGATTTTGCCGGAGTTCGATCGCAAAATATTGTAGGCCGCCCGATTTGGGAACAGTTGATTTGGCAACAATCACCAAATGGTAAAGAACAATTAAAAGAAGGTCTCGCCAAGGCTGCTAAGGGTGAATTTTTTCGCCGCGAAATAGACTTTTTAGGCAAAAGTGGCCAAATTATCACAGTTGATTTATCACTGAAACCTGTTAAAAATGACACGGGACAAGTTTTGCTGCTGATTGCTGAAGCCCGCGACATTAGCGATCGCAAACGAGCCGAAGCAGAAATTCTCAAAACCCTCGCACGAGAAAAAGAACTTTCCGAACTGCGAGCCAAATTTGTGACAATGGTTTCCCACGAGTTCCGCACCCCCTTGACAACCATCCAATTTTCGAGTGGATTGCTGCAAGACTACAGTTCTAAGTGGACTGAAGATAAAAAATCTACTCATTTTGCGCGGATTCAAATAGCAATTAAACGCATGACAGAGTTATTAGAAGATATTCTAGTAATTGGCAAAATCGAAGCAAACACCTTGCAGTTTCAACCAGTTTCCTTAAACCTCGAAAAATTTTGCCGCCAACTGGTAGAAGAACAGCAGCTCAACGACAGCAACCAACACCCGATCGCCTTTAAACATGAAGGCGACAACTGCGACGCTCAAATGGATGAAAAACTGCTGCGGCAAATCTTGGGAAACATCCTCTCAAATGCTATCAAATATTCCCCCGCCGGCAGTACAATTTCCTTACAGCTCAACTGTCAAAACCAAAAAGCTGTTTTCCAAGTTCAAGACCGCGGCATCGGGATTCCCCAAGCCGATCTAGAGCGCATCTTGGAAACTTTTTACCGCTCTACAAATGTCGGCACTATTTCGGGAACTGGCCTCGGTTTAGCCATTGTGAAACGGGCTGTGGAACTGCACGGCGGCCAAATGGCGATCGACAGCCAAGAAGAAAAAGGTACAACTTTCACTATTACCTTGCCTTTGATTTCACAAACACAATAATCACTTAATGCTTAACTATAAAGATCAACCAATCACCTAAATTTTAGCAAAAAATCACAAAATTGTCAAGGTTCTGAAAGAACAATTTTCTAATCAACTATTAATTAAAAGGAGTAACGACCGTGGCAAAAATTTTGGTAATAGAAGACGAAGAATCGATTAGAGAAAATATTTTAGATTTACTTGAAGCCGAGAATTTTCAAGGAATTGGAGCCACCAACGGCCGAGCCGGCATCAAATTGGCGATCGCCCAAATCCCAGATTTAATTTTGTGCGACATGATGATGCCGGAAATAGACGGTCACGCCGTCCTCAAAGCCTTGCGCTCCGAACCCCTAACTGCCACAATTCCATTTATTTTCCTCACAGCCAAAGCCGATAAAAATGACATTCGCACGGGCATGGAACTAGGAGCCGACGATTACATTACTAAGCCTTGTACGCCGCAAGAATTGCTAAAAGCAATTGCTATTCGACTTGAAAAATATAAAACCATTAGCAAGCAGTCTCAAAAAACCCTAGACGAATTGCGGACTAATATTAGTATGTCTCTTCCCCACGAATTGCGGACTCCTTTGAATGCCATTCTGGGTTTTTCTGAGCTAATATTATCCGAATATCAAGTCTTTGAAAAAGCAGAAATATTAGAAATGATCGGTCAAATTAACACTTCCGGTCATCGCTTGTACAGGCTGATTCAAAACGTTTTGCTTTATGCAGAACTGGAAATAGCCGCCACAAATCCCGAACAGCTAAAAGAGATGCGTAGCAGCGAATTTAGCTGCGTCAAATCTTTGCTGACTGAAAAAGCGCGGCAGCAAGCAAAACAAGTGAATAGAACCGACGACTTACAATTAAATTTGCAAGATTCGTCAGTCGCTATCGATTCTATAAAACTCACAAAAATTGTTGAGGAACTGCTCGACAATGCCTTCAAATTTTCTGTAGAAGGAACCCCAGTTTTTTTAAGCACTTTTATCGAAGATCGGACGTTTATTCTCTCTGTAAAAGACCAAGGACGCGGCCTGACTCCCGATCGCATTGCACAACTAGAAGCTTACAGACAGTTCGATCGCAAACTATACCAACAAGCAGGTTTGGGATTGGGCTTAGCCATAGTTCAACGCCTTGCAGAATTGCACGGAGGAAGATTTAAAATAGAAAGTTTACCGCAGCAAGAAACAATTGTTTGCGTTTCCCTGCCCATCTAAAAAATAATTATATCGTGTCCGATCGATTCATATCAAATTTTCTATTCATCGGAATACTAAATTAACAGTTAACAGTTAACAGTTAACATCATGTATGAGTGTAACCGTATTTGTTATGGTGTTCAGCAGGACATGATATAGTTCCCAACTCTTACGCAATCAGTAGACTTTTTGCAAAAATTCTTTATTATTGTTACAACTTTTTTTATTCATTCTCATTTTTTCAATCTCAAATCCTTCGACGTTAGCGCTCACACCGCAGCCGAAAATTTTAAATAATTTTATATAGAATATATCGCCCGTTTCACACATCGCTGCATATAAATTTTAGCTACCTTATCCTCATGGTTGATTTGTTTACACTGCGAAAACAATCTTCTCGCTTCGACAAACCTATTATTATTGTACAATACCAAACCTTCCTCAAAGATTGTCTTTGTATCTAATTTTTTTTGTCGCACCTCCGGCGGATCTCCCGTGAATATTTCATAAACTGTTACCAATTGCGATTTACCTTTCACTGTAACGCGATCGATCAATCTAAAATCATAAATATCGTTCAACTGTATAAAAGTATGGTGAGTAATTAACATCGAAACTCCATACTCTTTCGTCAAGTTTTCCACGCGGGAAGCTAAATTTACCGCATCGCTAATCACCGTGCTGTCCATCCGACTTTGGCCGCCAACCGTACCTAACATCAAAGAACCTGTATTGATGCCAATGCCAATTTGCAGCGGCGGGCGATCGGGTTGATGACGGCTGACATTATACTCGTTAAGCTGTTCTAACATACCAATTCCAGCTTTCACAGCATCGTCTGCGCTGCCATTAAACAGCGCCATAATCGCATCGCCAATGTATTTATCAATAAAGCCAAAATTCTCAGTAATTACTGGTTCCATCCGCGACAAGTAAGCATTAATAAATTGAAAATTTTCTTCAGGATTCATAGTTTCAGAAAGAGTAGTAAAATCGCGAATATCTGAAAACAGCACCGACATTTCTTTCTGTACTTGATCGCCTAATTTTACGTCCAGAATACTTTCATATCCCAGAAAGTGGAGAAATTGGTGCGGCACAAACCGCCCGTAAGCATCTGTTAAATTTTCTTCCGCTGCTAAAGCTTTTTCGAGCTCGTTTGTGAATTTTTGCCGCTCGGTTTCTACCTCTTGGCGCTCTGTGATATCTTGAAAAACCGCGATCGCGTAAACTATGTTTTTTCGTTCGTCGTAGATTGGAGTCGCCCAAACCTCGATCGGCACAATCTTCTCCGGGCCGTGAATTTCCGCATCGTCAACGTGCACCACTTCCCCCCGCAGCGCCCGTACAATCGGTTGAATTTCGTCCGGGTAAAGCTCATTGCTTCCAGCACAATAAATTTGATAAACTGCAGACAAATTGCTAGGAACAACATCAGAAACCAAACCTTTGCCAAATATTTTTTCAGCCCAAGAATTCATATAGCAAGGTTTTCCGACATTATCTATCACAAATATACCCACCGGCACTGCTTCCAGCAATTGAGTCAGCCGATTTTCACTTTCTAACAGCGCTCCATTTAACTTTTCTTGAGCTACCAAAGCTTTTTCTAAATCATTTGTAAACTTGAGTCGTTCCACATCTACCAGTCTTCGCAAAGTAATATCCTCAGCAAAACCTTGATAGTAAAGCACATCACCGCTAGCATCAAAAACAGTGCGCGCATCCTCAGAAATCCAGATAACACTACCATCTAGCCGATAAACTTCCGACTCAAACTCAGACACGCTACCGTACTTTTCCATCAGCGCCAAAAACTCTTGACGGCGGTGCGGTTGCACGTATAATTCCCGCTGAATATCATTAACACTTGCGATCAATTCTTCAGGGGAATCATAGCCGTAAATTTGAGCCAGAGCAGGATTAGCGCTGAGCAATTTTCCCCCCGGTGCAGTCTGAAAAATACCTTCAAGAGCATTTTCAAATATCTGGCGATACTTCTCTTCAGCTTGCACCAGCGCTGTTTCAGCTTGCTTGCGTTCCGTAATATCAGTAAAAGCAATAATCCCGTAGCAAATATCGCCGATAGAATCATAAATAGGAGTCGCCCAACTCTCCACCGGAATAATCTTATTTCCAGTCCTAATTTCTATACCCTCAGTCCGCACTGTTTCGCCCCGCAGCGCCTGCATAATTGGCAACTCTTCCACAGGACATCTCTCATTAGTTCCGGCTTTATAAAATTGATAAATTGCCGCTTTCTGCTCCGAATTAATATGCGGCACCGTGCCTTTACCAAAAACTTCCCGTGCCTTCTGATTTGCATAAAAAGATTGACCGTGAGCATCCAGCACGCACACGCCCAACGGCATTGCTTCCAGATATTGCGTCAACCGACTTTCGTTTTCGTGGAGTTTGGAAATCAGCATCGCCTGCTTGCGGTTTAATCTTGCCAACTCCTGATTCATCTCCTGAAGTTCTATTTGCTTTTCAGCTAATTGTTTGTCTTGAAAATATCTATAAATCGCCTCAGTGACCGTTAATTTTAAATCATCAGATTGCCAAGGTTTAGCTATGTAGCGGTATAACTTAGCATAGTTAATAGCATTGGCTACCGCCTCCAAATCTGCCTGCCCCGTCAGCATGATTTTGAGAGTTTTCGGCGAAATGGCATGAACGCTCCTCAGTAGCTCGTCTCCTTTCATATTCGGCATAATATGATCGGAAATAACCAAAGGAACTTCATACTGTTCTGCTAAAAGTTCCGATAGCAACTCTAAAGCTTCTTCGCCACTTTGGGCAGTTTCAATTAAATATTTATCTTCAAAGGCTTTGAGTAAGTCTATTTCCAGACTATCGAGTATAGTCTGCTCATCATCAACACAAATAATGACTGGCTTTTTCATAAATTTGCTAGACCAGACTTAATTGCTTCAATTAATTCTTGATTTTTCCAAGGCTTTTGTATGAAAGCATGAAGATTGGCTTGAGCTTTTGTGCGTTCGATTGCTTCTTTATCTGCTTGTCCCGTTAGCATAACTGTCACGATTTGCGGATATTTGTGATGAATTGCAATCAGCAACTCATCTCCTTTCATTCCGGGCATCAACCAATCCGAGACAATCACTAGAATGTTAACCTCATTTTCACATAGCTCTTCAATAATTTCTAACGCTTCTGCTGCACTTTCTGCAAATTCGCACAGATATTTACCGTTAAATGCCTGTTGCAGTTCAATTTCCAGACTTTCCAACACCGCTACTTCATCGTCAACACACAAAATTGCTGGTTTAGACATCGCTAGTTTCCTCCTTTAGTCTGGCTGAGTGAACCCCGACGTGTAAGCACATCGTTGTCTAAATTCTACATTCTGCGGGGTAGACTGCCCATTTTTAGCCCCACATATAGTAGTTAGAGCAAAATATGAAGTATTGACCAATCAATCGCTCACTCCCTCAATTCCTCAATCCCCCAATCTAAAACTTGTACTGAGCGCAGTCGAAATAAGTCGAATAATCTCAAATCTCACCTTTTTGATAAATGCTATAGATATTTGGGGAGTGTCAACTACTCCCTTAAATTTATCGGTACAGACACTATAAATTCTGTTTGCCCTGGCACAGACTTCACATCAATTTTACCCTGATGTTTTTTAATTATTTTATCAACGATATCCAATCCTAACCCGCTGCCTTCTCCAGCAGGTTTAGTTGTAAAAAAAGGCTCAAAAATTCTCGGTAAAATCTCCGGTGTAATCCCCTTGCCGCTGTCGGTAATTTTTACGACAACGTTGGTATCTTGCTGCTGGATATCTATTGTTAAAGTTCCTTGATTGTTCATCGCTTGTAAGGCATTGTGAATTAAATTTGTCCAAACTTGATTGAGCTCGTCGGAATAACAAAATACCATAGGCAATTCAGCTTGATAGTTTCTGACTGTCTCCACACCCTGCTTGAGTTGGTTTTGATAAAGAGTCAATACAGTTTCAATTCCATCCGTAATATTCACCTGTATTTTTTCGCTATTGACATCGTAACGTGCATAATGTTTCAGGGCAAATACGACTTTAGCAGCGCGTTCTGTAGCGGTAGCTATGGTTTTGGCGCTTCTGTGAATGCTAGCAAAATCGTAGGCGGTTTTGATGATATTTTCGCTTTTAGGATCTTTCAGCAATGGCAAGAATTTGTCCAAGTTTCCCTGCAATCCAATATTTACTAAAATGTTAGCAAGACTGTCAGCATTATCAATTTGTTCGGAGTCTAGTTGCTGCTTTACGCCTCTTTTTAATTCCCGTTTTTCTCGCGTAGATAAAGAGTAATTTTGTTGGCGGGCACTGTACATCAAACTTAAAAAATCGTGCTGGCGTTCGGCTGACAGTTCTTTAAAAAAAACTGGTAAACTTTCGAGATTGTTATCCAAAAAGTTGGTAATATTGCCAATAGACGATCGAATTGCGCCCAGTGGTGTATTGATTTCGTGAGCAATACCGGCAATCAGTTGCCCTAATGCGGCCATTTTTTCTGATTGAACTAATTGATGCTGAGTTGCTTGCAGTTCGTCTAAAGTGACTGTCAGTTGATCGTTTTTCTCTTGGAGTTTTTTTTGCAAGTGGCACATTGCTAAATGGGTTTCTACCCTGACTAGAACCTCTTCCATTTGAAATGGCTTGGTAATATAGTCTACCCCTCCAACAGCAAAGGCTTTTACTTTGTCTAGTACGTCATTAATCGCGCTAATAAAAATCACCGGAATGTCGCGAGTGCGTTCGTCTGCTTTGATTTTTTCGCAAACTTCATACCCGTTCATTTCGGGCATCATAATATCCAATAAAATCAAATCTGGAGGCATACCTTTTGCAGCAGAAAGCGCTAATTCACCGTTAGGTACGGGGCGGACTTTATAGCCCTTGCCGTTCAAAATTCCAGCTAGCAGCCGCAAATTAGCTGGGGTGTCGTCAACTACTAAAATATTACCGCGATCGGTGCTAGGAATGTTGTTATTCATGTGATTCTGCTTGAGAGATTAACTTTAAAACTTTGTCGTACTCGAAATTTTCTATACAATGGGCGATCGCACTAGCGGTTACTGTATCCTTTTCTCGAATTTGCTCGATGGATATTTCAATTAAATCCATATCTACATTCAGTATGGCGAGCTTTAAATCCGCTACCAGCGACTCAGGCAATTTTACGAAATCAGCCTCAATCATTTCGCGATCGCGCTCGGGAATTGCCGATAAATTAGCTTGACCCGGATCTTCATAAATATAGCGCACTCCGATATGTTTGTGCATAGCATCAAAAATATCGGCTTCCCGGAAAGGTTTCCGCATAAAAGCATCGCAGCCAGCCGACAAAATAACTGCCCGTTCTTCCTCCAAAACGCTCGCTGTCAGCGCAATAACAGCAGTAGCTTGACCTTTAATCGTGCCTTTAATGTGTTTTGTTGCTTCGTAACCGTCCATCACGGGCATTCTCATATCCATCCAAATTAAATGGGGTTCCCAAGAGTCCCAAAGCTCAATAGCTTCTTCACCGTTAGTAGCTTCTTTGAGTTGAAAATTTAGAGGATGAAGAAGTTTGATTAACAGTTGGCGGTTGAGCGGTTTATCGTCTACAATTAAAATTCGATAAGGGTGTTGATTCGGTGCGAGTGCAATCACATGGCGGGTAGGCTTTTGACTTTCAATATCAGTTGCATCGACCGCAATCACTTGAATGTCAAACTTAAAATTAGTTCCCTCCCCTACAGCAGAACTGACGCTCATTTCGCCGCCCATTAATTCCACAAATTTGCGGCTGATTGGTAATCCCAAACCTGTCCCTTCTTGGGAATCTTTGCCTGATTGGGTTTGCACGAAAGCTTCAAAAAGATTGTCTAATTCATTGGCCGCAATACCAGGGCCACTATCTTGGACTTCAAAATGAATAAAACATGAGGATGTCGAAGCTGAACGGTTGTTTTGGGCTGCATAAGTTACGTATTCTGAATAAATCAATTCGGACTTTTCATAACTGTTATTTGCAGGAGTTACTGTATTTTTTAACTGCTCGTCAAACTCTAATGTTTCGCCGTTGTTTATGCCTGCTGAATGCTTGCTAACTCTGATGACCACACCGCCCTCTAATGTAAATTTAAGAGCGTTATTGAGCAGATTTATCAAGACTTGTCGCAACTTTAACTCGTCACTTTCTACGTATTGCGGCACGTCGGGACTGCAGTCAAAAATTAACTGCAAGTGCTTGTCATCTGCTTTGAGTTGAAACATATCTTCCAAGTCGTGGAGTAGGCGATAGAGGTCGAATTTTTTGGGATTGAGGGTGGTGCGCCCCGATTCAATTTTAGATAAATCGAGTACGTTATTAATCAGGGTGAGGAGGTGTTCTCCGCTGCTACTAATTATGCTAATATTTTCTTGATGTTCTGGGGATAGATTTTGGCTGCGAGTCATCAGTTGGGAAAAGCCGAGAATTGCATTGAGTGGCGATCGCAATTCGTGACTCATGTTAGCCAGAAAGGTGCTTTTAGCTTGATTTGCTACTTCGGCTTTGTCCTTAGCTACAGCCAATTCAGCAGTCCGCTCTCGCACGCGCTGTTCTAAAGTTTCAAAAGATTGTTGCAGTTGTTGAGCCATGCTGTTAAAGGACTGGGCTAATTCCCCCAATTCGTCGGATCGTTGACTTTCTACTGTTTTGTCCCATTCACCTTTAGCAATATTTTTGGCTGCTGTATTTAAGCGCAAAATAGGATTTGTTACCCAGCGAGAAGTTTGAATACCAATGGATACAGCTACTACTAAAGCTGCGAAACAAAGCAAAATCGTCAGACGGGTATTGGCATCGATTTCTTCGGTAAAATCTGCTTCGGGAACTACTACTACAATCAGCCAGTCTAAGCCTTTGCCGTCTTGGAATGGCAGGACTTTTAAAAATTGTCGCTTGCCATTTATTTCAAATTTTAATAATTCAGTTTTTTTAATATTTAATTGTTTAAATTGTGTGGTTAAATATTTGGCTGTAGCTTGAGTAAGAGGGTTACTGCTTTCTTTTACTTTAAATATCTTTTTTTCCTGGCCGCTAGTGCGAAATGGTTTTTCGGTGGTGGAAGTTGCTAACAAATTACCTTGGCGATCGATAATAAAGGCTTGTCCCGATTTTCCAATTTTTAGACTGTTGAGAAATCTGCCTATATAGTCGATACGCAAAGCAGCAATCAATACTCCTTCTAGCTGATTTTTTTCGCTGTATACAGCTTGGACAGCGCTGATAATTAATGTCGGTTCTAGGAAGGAAACGTAAACCGGACTCCATGTGGGCTTGCCTTCTTTTACGGCAACTTTGTAGGAAGAATGTTGTCTACTGTCAATATTCTTGATAACTGTTACTATGGTAGTGCGATCGCCCCTATCATTAGTATTGTAAGAATAAAAATTGACTCCAGTAGATTTCTCGATCACATTCATCGTTCGGGAGCCGTTAGAAAGTTGTTCTCCGGAGCGATAATCTCCCTTTTCGTTACCAACGGCAGTAAAATTGATATAGGGATATAGTTTTACTTGCCGCCAAAGATATTTCTCCCATTTTGACAAATCATCCATTCTTAAAAACCCGATCTTGACTGTATCGAGCTTGCTTTGATTGATTTGATGGGGAGTTGTCAGGTAAACTTGCAGGTTTTGCTCGACACGCAAACTCACCTCGTTCATTAACTGACTGGCAAGGTTGTTAACAGCTTTTTGTCCGTTTTTAAAAGACAAATATCCTACGAGTCCCACTGCTCCGACGATTTGCAGTACAAATGGAACTATGAGAACTGTTCGCAGCGGTAATTTGTCTAAAATTTTAGAAATCATCAGATTTAGAGGTTTGGTGAACTTAGCCTAGAAGCGTCCTTGCAGAGTTTGTCTTGACAGCAGCGCCATCCCCGACGAGCTAGAGGGAATTCATGGAGGCTATATTAGGTGTGGTAGATGTTTAACGGCGATCGAATGCGAACCTAATCTTTGCTATATGAGAGTATATTATTTTACCTATCGTCGTAATTATTGACGATTTAGGCAAAATTTGCAGTCTCTGGCTTCGATAACTGGCTGATGCGCCCTCTGTGGGCGAGTTCCCTAGGGAGCGAGGGGTTTGGAGACTGGCGATCGAATTTGGTTGATCCACTAGCCATTTTCGGCAAGACGTGTTATGATGGCAAAAGTCAAGGGCACGTAGCTCAGTGGATAGAGCATCAGGTTCCGGTCCTGAGGGTCGGGGGTTCAAATCCCTCCGTGCTCATTTTATATGTCTTGTGTTGAGTAAGGATTTCAGGTTAATTATACGCTCGGAGAGGTGGCAGAGTGGTCGAATGCGCCTGACTTGAAATCAGGTGAACCGCAAGGTTCCGTGGGTTCAAATCCCACCCTCTCCGTTTTTGAGAACTAGCAAAAGAACAGCCAAAAAAAACACCCCCGCAGGAGTGCTGTTGCTTACCAGGTAAAATTTCTAGCCCACTGATTCAACTCAAACAACTTCCTCATCGGCCGGGTCGCCGTAGGGGTCTTCGCTGGCCGGACGCACGTTGCCGAACATTCCGGCATCCGCTACGTTGTCCGCCGGGTCGCCGTAGGGGTCTTCGCTGGCCGGACGCACGTTGCCGAACATTCCGGCATCCGCTACGTTGTCCGCCGGGTCGCCGTAGGGGTCTTCGCTGGCCGGACGCACGTTGCCGAACTGTCCGGCATTCGCGCGATCGTCATAATTGGCATCAGGATCGACTTGCTCGCTGTCTGGCCCGACGATCGCATCTTTTAACTTACGCAAAAATCCGTCTACCATGATAAAGTTCCTCTGTTTTATGGGTTGAAAAACTGGTGTTTCAGATTTGGAATACCAGATTTAATTAAAAATCGCGGCAGTGACAATCTCAAATGATGAGGCTACTGTGCCGGAACAGGACTTGTAGCTTCCGGCAAGCTTTTGAGGTCTCGGCCGGTAGTTTGGTTGTTGTACCCCTGGAATTCGCGGTAACGCGCCGCCTCGGACTCAGGAACTGTAATTCCTTCAGGCGGGGGCGTTACCCAGTGAGCGCGATTCTGGGCATCGCGGTAGTAAACGCGACCGTTTTTAGAAAGGTAATACTTTCCCTGCGGCCCCTGTTCTTGCTTGTTTTGGTGCTGGCGGTAAAGGTAATAAAGGGCTGCTGCTCCTACTAAAGTAATCCCTACTTTTTGAGCATTGTTCAAGCCTTTTTTTGCTTGTGGCAAAGGAGTCTGGCCGCGATTAGTTTGTACTGCTCCAGCACGAGTGTCGTCAACAGGAGGCGGGGGGGTGGAACTTTGCTGGCCAGAACCGCAAGCATTCAAAAGCGGAAATGTCAGTAGCGTTGTCAGCAGCAGAGCCATGAAGCGCGATCTTCTGGGTTCGGGTTTGATTGTGTTCATTGCCGCTCCGAATTGTCGGGATTACAGATAGGGTGTGTTTTGGCTAGGTTGGGAAACCTGAGCTGCTGGCAACGGTTTTTTAAGTAAATTCATCGATCGCAGCAATTTTGCCAAAATTAGTTGCCGAGAACTTCCAACAGCGCAGGTAAAGTATTTCCTTTCTGTTTAATCATCTTTACATCTGTCTAAGATCGGCTCACTCCAGGGATATAAATAAAGTTTCTTTGATTTCAGTCCGCAGGTATATGCAAATGCACCCCCTCTGCTCAAAAAAAATCCGTTTGCGGGCAGAAAGCGAGCCCAGTGAAGCCGACGGAGGCGAGCCGGAAACCCAAAGCAGCACTGGCGAAGGAAAAGAAGCGAGATTTATCACTCCCGCAGTGTTTAATTGTACCTCCGAGCTTGTCTGATATCGAGGCAATTTTTTTGTAGAAATTCTGGAGATGTCGATCGCACTCTTGTATTAATAATTAACCGCGATAGAAAGCCGCCGCAGCTTTTATGAGTTTTTATGAAAACCAAAAATATAGTTACCGTTGGATTGTCGCTCGCAGTTTTATTAGCTGCGACCAAATACATACCTGATTTTAAGCAACAAAACCTAGTCAAGCAATTGCTCGAAACCAAACAGTGTCCCGAATGCAATCTCAGCAATGTCAACTTGAAAGCAATGGACTTGCAAGGATTTAACTTGCAGGGAGCAAACCTAGAAGGTGCTAACTTATCAGGAGCAAAATTGGCGAATGCCAACCTCAAAAATGCTAACTTGAATAAAGCCAACCTCACCGGAGCAGATTTAGGCTGTAGCGGCATAAGTTTCAATCTTGATACTAATGGTCAAGCAGCAAATATGGATTTTAAGATCAGTGCTGTTCCCGAAAAAAATAACCCAGAAAATGCCGCAGTTGGTTTGAACATGAAATCAACAGACCGAGGAGCTACAATTCGTTTAAATCTGCCGGGATGCGCCGACTTCGAGAACACTAAATTGCAGGGAACAAAAATGCCCGACGGCAGCATTCACCCTTAATCAAAGCAAACATAGCAATCAGCCCCACAATCATTTGTGAAATTCTTGTCAATCTTTGAGTTCTCTGTTTTCTCAATCTCTGCGTCCTCTGCGGCCTCTGTGGTTCATCAAAAAAAAACCGCCATCTCAATAACAGACATCAGCCCCACAATCATTTGTGAAATACTTGTCAATCTTTGAACTCTGTGTTTTCTCAATCTCTGTGTCCTCTGCGGCCTCTGTGGTTCATCAAAAAAAAACCGCCGTCTCAATAACAGACATCAGCCCCACAATCATTTGTGAAATTCTTGTCAATCTTTGAGTTCTGTGTTTTCTCATCAATCTCTGCGTCCTCTGCGGCCTCTGTGGTTCATCAAAAAAAACCGCCGTCTCAATAACAGACAGCGGTTTTTTTTTTAAACAACTAACAGTCGCCTAAAATTAGTGAGCAGAACCGTTACCGTGATACTTGTCGCTATCGTAGAATCCGTTTTTTGTACCGAAGAACAAACAGCAAACGGTGAAAACTGCTGTCAAGACTGCTAAAACTAACTTAACGTCCATAATTGAGTGTCTCCTGATTTAGTGAGCGAAAATACTCAGATTGTAGAAGATTTTTGGCTGGCGCGCCCGTCTACGGGCGTAGCGCCAGATTTGCTGGGCTGTGCTTTGGTGCGACAATTTCCTGATGGCGAAGAAATTCGAGGAATTATTGTCGAAACCGAAGCTTACGGCCCGGGAGATCCTGCTTGTCACGCTTACCGCCAGCGCACTCCTCGCAATCAGGCGATGTTCGGGCCTGCGGGTATCTGCTACGTTTACTTAATCTACGGGATGTATCACTGTTTTAACGTGGTGACGGATGCAGAGGGGGTTGCTAGCGGTGTGCTGATTCGAGCTTTGCAGCTAGATGCGCTTCCCAAGGGTTTCGCTGGAATTCCCGAAAAAAAGCGATCGCGCCTCGCCGCCGGGCCTGGGAAACTGTGTAAAGTGCTGGAGATCGATCGAACTTTCAGCGGTTCTCCCTTAGATGCAGGCCACCCGCTGCGGTTGGAACACCGGAGCGAGCAATTTCAGCAAGCCGTGGAGGAGGGTACAATAAATTTTGTGCAAACTACGCGGATCGGGATTTCTCAAGGAATTGATTTACCTTGGCGATGGTATGTAGGGAACTCTACGGCTGTGTCAAAACTCTAGTAATGTCAAAGGTATCAGTGTAAATTTTGTCGCTTATCTTAGTGAAATTATGGCTTACTCTTCTGAAAATCCGATCGTACAACTCAAAAAATGCCTAAGCCTGGTTCAGGATGTCAACACTCACAGCGAAGCAAACCGAGCCTTCGAGCAATTGTGCGCGATTATCGATGCTGAAAACCCTATGGCGGCGCAACTTTTGGAGATTTTGTGGGAAGAAGCCATCATGGCGAGGCGATCGGCCTTATTTTGGCAGCAAATGAGCGATGTTGAGAAAGATATGGCTAATCGAATGATGGAAAATATGACGCAGATGCGGCAAAACTATTTGCGGCTGATGCAGGAAATGTAAGATTTTGGGAATGGGGAATTGGGCATCGGGCATGGGGAAATTGAGACTCAACTCTGACGGAGTGACAATCCCGTTCAGCTTGAGCATCTTTTCCCCTGTTTTTTATAGCTGAGCGAGGAATCAAGGGGTAAAAATAGGTTATCTTCGATGTGCGATCGGACTTCAGGCGAGACGTTACAACCACTGTTTAGGCATTCCATCAAAAATTTATTAGCCTGATAATACTGAACAAGCAATTTTTTTTGCGCTTCTGTGAACTGCCAATCCTGACCTATATCACGATAATTAATTATCACATTTCTTAAGTTTTTAGTCCACTCTAAACCATTATTTAGCCACCATTGCTTAAATGTATCTCTATTTGAAATAGGCAAATAATTTTTCAATTGTTCAATTTTTTCCTTAAACTCAGAATTAGTATTTTCTTTAAGGATATCGTCGAGAGTTATAGTGATAGCATTGAAGATAACATCAGGAATATAAATATTAATTGCTGTAGAGGTAGCAATTGTTCTACTAATAGCAAGAGCACTTATATAGTCGATAGCAATATCTATGTCAGTTGTGGTGTTGATATCAATATCTAAGCCAGTGGCAATAGTGTTAATGGTAGTAACCTCAATAAGGCTACCAATAGCGCTGCCAGCACAGTCTGGGTCACTGGCGATAGCAATAGCGCGAGCGCGGGTAAGGTAAAAAAGACGAACGGCTGCTGGTTTGTAAGAAACATTAACTGAATTCGATTTCTTACTTACCCACCTGAGAAATTCCTGGAGTTTTTTATCAGTAGCCATGAGCATATCAACTTGTTGCTTAATTAGTTGCAATAAGCTATCTGCTGGGGACAACATCTCAACAGCCTGCAAAAATATTTCTCGCCAACGTGCTTCAGTTATGTGAACGACGAGTTGCTGACAACCCTGTTGAGAGCTTACCAATTCCTCGGGACTCAAATACTGTGGTGGAAAATTTTGATGAGAAAAAGAGGATTTTTTCCAGGTTTTTTTAACCAATAAGTCAGACACAAGTTCAATATCAGCTAAATGATCTGAAAGAGAGGATGCGATCGCTTTTTTACCATCAACGGCATCAAATACCTGTATTTTGTATCCATTTTGTTCTAACCATTGAGGAATATCCCGCCAATTTTTTAGCGTATTGAGTGGTTGTTTGGTCAGTTGTTCAACATACCGATATATTGTCTTACACAGGTCAGCTTCCACTCCTCTAGAATTTTTATATAGCTTTTCAGCCATTTCAGCAGGACTATAACCACAAAGTAATCCACGCAGATGTTTCTTTTCTGTGTCTGTGAGTCCCCGTGTCATGTGAAGCGCAAACTCTCGCTTGGCAACGGCTAAGTCTTTGTATAACTTTTGCAGATCCCAATTAGTTGCGGCTGCGGCAAATAAGTCTTCGGATGAATCTGGAGTGCGTACCATCATTACCACACGATCGAGTCCCTAACAGATAATCCTAACAAACTTCCTAACCTTTGTTTGGAACCGACCAGCTATGGGAGTGCAAAGCTATAGATGTACAGATTCAAAAATCTAAAAGATATGACGAAACAGCAATCCAACTACCAACAACTGTCTCTTTGCATAGACAAGCCTATCTCTACCTTGATCAAAGACCTCAAGGTGTCTCGCCATCCAGTTGTTATTGATGCTACCAAGAAACTTGAAGAAGCCCTAGGTCTCTTGCAGTATATTCAGGATGCTGGAGTCGTCAAATCGACGAAAACAAAAACAGCTATTTACGAACTCCTGACCAAGGTTTAACGAAACTCGCGTCATCTAGTGGGGTGTGCATCTTGCTAGCCTCACTCTACACAGGACTTATGCAGGCACACTACATATAGTGTTCCTGCATAAATACGAACGCTAATAATTGATCCAAGCTATTTGCCCGATCGCAATTACCAACTTTTCCTATTTCATTAAAGCAGCGCCGCGGTTGTAAAGTTCCCGCGCGTAATCAGTCCAAGTTCCCTGTCCCCAATAGCGGAAACAGCTTGTTTGCACCAACAAATTGTAAAGCAAAGCTTGTTGATATTCAAACTGCTTGGTAACGGCGGCATCTTGCTGCACCAGCCGATCGTACTTTTGGTGAAATGCTGCGCTGAGTTGATTCATCGGTTCCAAGACGTTTTCGTAGCCTTTCACCCAACTTAAATCGTTAGTCCAAGAGGCACCATCCATATGAAAATTATGGTCGGTTTGCTTGAGTTGGGCGATCGCACTTTCGACCTTTTCCGGCGTCGCACTATCAGCATCGACTAACTGCCAGATTTTGTGCTGGTTGACTCCCTGACAAATCGGATAATCATCAGGATTAACACCCGCCGCCTCAATTATCTCCAAATATTCAGTCCCATTTAAACCGACAACACCGGATTTTCCGCCGCCATCTTCGCGGTTTTCGTGCCAAGCTTTCATAAAAGCACTGGGAAATTCATTCATCATCACGCCGCCATTTTCGCCATCAGCAATCTGAGTGACTAAAGAAGGAACTGTGACATTGCCAATTTGCTGTTTTCGGCGGACTTTAGCTTCGTAATACGGCTGCATTTGACCGACCAACTTTGTATCGGAACCTTGGGTTTTAATCAAAGCCGTAATGCTGATGGTTTCGCCGCGAGAATTGCGGGCTTGCAAACGGTTGGGAATGTATTTTTGGTCTTGAGACAATCCCGAACCGTCGAGATTTTCTACAGAATGTTCCTGCACCATCAGCCAGCGGTAGCCGCATTCTTTCAAAGCTTTGATGTATTCGTAAAGCGTATCTGGGTGATTGGGAAAGTGCATTTCTGGGGGTGAAAAACCTTTGACGCGCTTGAGGGCATCAATGCCAAAAATGGATGCAAAATGATGTTGCCATGCTTGTATTTGGAGTTTAATGTCGGGAATGGGAGTTGAGGGAATAACGGCGTGACTCCACATTGTCCCCAGCCATTCTACGTAAGGTTGGTATTGAGCTTCGCAGGTAATCCGCTTGAGATTGTTGAGGACATCATCGCGTCCCATTTGGCGCAATCCCCACAATAAATTGCCGGAATAATCGAGCATAATTCGCGGGTTGCAGCCTTCGGCAATTAGTTGGGGAATGAATTCGCCCATGCGGGAATAACACCAAGCAAAGACTCCGGCGTTGTGATTGTCTCCTTGGTTAGGATTTTCAAACATATTCTGCAAATTGCAGATTAGTTCGCCGTTTGCACCGGCTGGAATTGTGGGTTGGTGCATATGCAGGGCGCAGGCAAATCCGGCTTGAATATTTTCGAGGCGCAGATTTGTGGTAGGTAGAAAGACTGGTTCGTTGCTGTTGGCTGCGGCACTGATTTCTGCTTCAAAACCGCAGATATTGGGTAAGCCTGAGTTAATTTCGTTTAAAATTGGTAGGTTGGGAGATTGGGCGATCGCAGACATAAATTTTTCTCAAGAATTGTGGAGCGGCATTGTCTGCTATTCCTAAAATAGCTAGATAATTTAATAGTAGCAGAGGATGTCTGCCAAAAATAAAATATATAGCAATTCTCTTTCTTTTGTGAATTAGATTTATTTTTCAACTAACTGCTTGCACGGCAAATCCGGGACGCACCAATACCAAAGAAACTGTTTTTTTATCCTTACTGCGGGTTAAACCGAATAATTTTCGTCCATCAAATCCGGTTTATGACCAAAGAGTCCGTGCAGGACTAATAGCAAAGGAAGTGAAGACAGAGAAAGAGATGAGTTCAAGAAGGTTTGAGAAAGTTGTGCGATCGATCTTCGGAACAACAGGATACAAAGGGCGAGTTGGCTCAACAGCAGCCAGAGACGGTACTGCGCCCTGTCCCTACCTGTATTCTAAGTATTTTAATTGTATTCCCAATGGCCGACTTGCTTATTTGCCTAGAAATCATATACTTTGTCAAGTTAAGAAAATATTTTTGGATTCAATCTAGGAGTAAGCAAAAAAAATGTACATCGTACAAATTGCCTCAGAGTGCGCCCCCGTCATCAAAGCTGGGGGTTTGGGCGACGTAGTTTACGGTTTGAGTCGAGAATTGCAGAATTCCGGCCACTGCGTCGAGATTATTCTGCCCAAGTACGACTGCATGAGGTACGACCACATTTGGGGGCTGCATGAGGCCTATCGGGATTTGGCCGTGCCCTGGTACGGCGGCGAAATTCTTTGCGATGTCTACTGCGGCTGGGTGCACGGGGTGTTGTGTTTTTTCATCGAACCTCGATCGCAAGATAACTTTTTTAACCGCGGCTGTTATTACGGTTGCAATGATGACAATATGCGGTTTGCATTTTTCAGCAAAGCTGCTTTGGAATTTTTGCTCAGAAGCAACAAGCGCCCGGATGTGATTCACTGTCACGATTGGCAAACTGGTTTGGTTCCAGTCATGCTGTTTGAAGTTTACAAATACAATTGGATGGAAAATCAGCGAGTCTGCTATACCATTCACAATTTCAAACATCAAGGTATGGGCGGTAGCGATGTTTTGCAAGCAACGGGTTTGAATCGAGATGATTATTATTTTCAGTACGATCGCCTCCGAGATAATTTTAACCCCTTTGCCCTTAACTTTATGAAAGGGGGCATTGTCTACTCAAACTTTGTTACCACGGTTTCGCCGCACCACGCTTGGGAAGCTCACGTCGGCGAGTTCGGCTACGGTTTGGGCCATACTTTGCATTTGTATCAAGATAAGTTTCGCGGGGTGCTCAACGGCATCGATTATGATGTATGGAATCCTGAGAGCGATCGCTATATTCCGCAGCACTACACTGCCAAGGATCTGGCAGGAAAAGCCAAAACTAAAAAGGCTTTGCGCGATCGGCTTTTATTGCGCGATGCTGACAAACCTATGATTACCTTTATCGGTCGTTTGGACGATCAAAAAGGCGTTCACCTCGTCCACCACGCAATTTATTATTCTCTGAGTAAAGGCGCGCAATTCGTGCTTTTGGGTTCGGCGACGGAAGCAGGAATTAACGCTCATTTTCAGCACGAGAAATGGTTTTTAAACGACAATCCAGACTGCCACTTGGAACTTGGTTTTAATGAGGAACTGTCGCACTTAATTTACGCGGGTGCGGATATGATCGTGGTGCCGAGCAATTACGAGCCCTGCGGGCTGACTCAGATGATCGGGTTGAGGTACGGTACTGTTCCTGTGGTGCGGGGTGTGGGCGGTTTGGTGAATACGGTGTTCGATCGCGATTACGGCACCAGCCACCCCCCCGAAGAGCGCAACGGTTACGTGTTTTACCAAAGCGACTACTACGCTTTAGAGTCGGCGATCGATCGGGCGATCGGATTGTGGTATGACTATCATGATGAATTTGAAAAACTGGTAATTCAAGGCATGAATTGCGATAATTCGTGGAAATATCCAGCCAAAGACTATGTGGAAATTTACGAGCTAATTCGACACAAATGAATTAGTCAGTAGTCAGTAGTCAGTAGTTAGTAGTCAGTAGTCAGTAGTCAGTAGTCAGTAGTCAGTAGTTATTAGGGAATTGTTAGCTGTTGACTGTTAACTGTTAACTGTTAACTGTTAACTGTTGACTGTCAACTGCCAACTGCCAACTGCCAACTGTCAACTGTCAACTGTCAACTGTCAACTGATATATCTATCCAGACAGAGATAATGTTTTGAGTAAAAATGCGGGGGTGGAAAGTACGAATGCAGATTGTAGGGTTTTCTTGCCTGTCGTACTCAAGTGCGATCGTACAAGATAGAAGTATAGAAATTAAACGGCTGGTGTTCGCCCGCCCTACAAAAAATGAATTCACAACTAGAACAACAAGCAACTATTCTGCAAGACGAAACAGTAGCGGCAGGCAATGCAGCAAACCCAACGGTTGAAACACCTTTATTCGCTTCAGAATTTGCAACCGAAGAAAAAGTCAGAGTAGAAGAGTTTAAGATTAGCGCTGACAGTTTAATTGGTAAAGTCAAAGAACTAATTCAGCAAGGAAAACTCCGCCGCCTCGTCATCAAAAACTCGCAAGGGCGGACTTTGGCAGACATTCCGCTGATGGCGGGATTGGTAGGCGGCGTTGCAGGAAGTGTAGTCTTTCCAATTGCTGCTGCACTTGGCGCAGTTGGGGCGGTTGTGGCTCATTTGACTGTAACTGTTGAGCGCCCAGAATAGTCATCATACAAAATCCGGGTCTTGGATACCCTTGATGAACCAGTCGGCCTTGGGGCCGACGTTGTTTGACTTTCTGGCGGTTTCAACCGCCGAATTATCAAAGGACTATGTTACCCGGATTTGGTATTTGTGATTAAAAATCTTCTGTTAAAGTCCGCCTTCGCGGACTTTGTTTGTTTCGTAGCGATTTGCATCGCCCAATTGCCCTATCGAGGCAAATTATCGGGTAATTTCGCCGCAGGCTGATCTAAATAATTGTAAACAATTCGCGAAATTCGACGTACAAAATCTCTGACAATCGGGTCATTGTAAGGACGTTTTACAAAAATTGCTGCTAAATAACGCTTGCCATTGGGCATATCAATAATCCCCGCATCGCCCACCACAAAACCAATATCTCCAGTTTTGTCAGCAATTACTGCTCCCGCCCCCAAACCAGAAGGCAACAGCGTTCTAGTTGTTGTACGCCGCAATAATTCTAAAGCCTGTTCTCGACTCGATTCCGAAACTAATTTCTCGCGAGACAGCATTGCTAGCAACTTTACCATATCCACAGAACTTGTGGTATTTGTTCCTTGAAAATCGCCCAACCAGTTGCGAATTCTCGTATCAGTTAATCCCCAACTGCGAAAACGTTCGTTGAGTTTAGCGATCCCGCCCAAACGTTCGATAATCATGTTGGTGGCTGTATTATCGCTGATCGTAATCATTTTATCTACGGTTTCTCTGATGCTAAACCGAGTGTTATCTGGTTCGTCCTGCATGGTTCCAGAACCGCTGGCCACTAAGTCCGATTTCATAATTAATGTTTCGTCCAGGCTAACTTTGCCCGCGTCTACATCTTGATAAAATGCAATTAGAATTGGCAATTTAATTGTACTCGCCGCCGGAAATACTCGATCGCCTTTGATATCCAAATATTCTCCTGTATCTAAATCCAGAAAAAACATTCCGGCACTCAGGGATCTGTATTGGGCGATCGCACTTTCAATCTGAGGCTTAATTGCGCTCATTTCCAAACCCGTTCGCATTTCCAAATCAGCGCCATAGTTTCTCTCAATTCCTGAAGCAACAGTAGGCGAAACTTGACGTGGTTTTTGTTCTACCTGGGTAATAGCTGTTGGTGGAAAAGACTCGTTGCCGGAGATTTGCTCTGGATTGGGCAACTGAAACGACCAGCGGGTTGCAGATTCTCTAATAACTCGGACTTTTTGCGGATCTAACTGATAGCCGGGAGTTAATTGTATCACTAATCTGGTAGTTTCGCGATCGAATTGCCCGATTCTAATTTGTTGAATAGCTGAGTTGTAGCTTTGAGGAGTTTCGGGATATTCCAAGACAATTCCCGGTAAATCAATTACTAAACGGGTGGGATTGGCAATAAGTTGAACTTGGGGTTGAACGCCTGAATCCGTGGTTAAGTTTAGTTGATTTTGGCTGGCATCGAAGTGCCACGATGTTAGTGTATCAGCTTTGACAGGCAGGGCGATCGACAAAACACTAATTAAAGAAGGCAACAGCCATCGCAGTTTTGGAGTCATATTTAAAGAGAAAGAGTTGAACGGCTGCAACGAAACAACGGCCAGAACAGCGTTCTCAACCGCTTTCGACGCAAACCACCTAGCATCATACAGTCAACTCTTGCCCGCAACCGTAAAGTTTATTATTTTGTTTTAGAATATTCCCTTGCCCGAACTGAACAGACATTTTGACAAAAATCGAAAACAATCGAGAAATTATCTGCGTTAAGAAAGCCTCGATCTGCGTCGATCTGCGGTTTCGGCAATTACCAAATCTAAAATCGATTGGTTTCTAGCATTTTCGATCGAGTCGATCGCAGCTTTGAGAAAAACTTTGCCTTTAGCAACCTTGCGGCGATCGCTCAAATGATCGTAAGCTTCCCAATTACCGCTAACTTCGCGATCGTGCCACAGAAACCAGCCGCGATAGATTTCCCCGCTATCTATATCATCGCACAGAACCAGCCAATCATCCCCGGTGAGAGTGCTGTCATCTAACGCTATCAATTCAATCCACGCTAAGGCAGTGCAGGCGTCGATCGCCTCAGCATCAACCAAATTAGATTGTGTAGCGGTAGATTGCGGCGAACAAAGTGTAGACTTCATAATTTCTCCTTAATTAAATTAATGAATGTTTTTATTTGTGGAACAGAGGGGGAACAGCAAGTGGAAAAACGTTGTTTTGATGAACTTCTGGTTGGTCGAATTTACCAGCGGCGGATACTTCTGTTAAATTATTAAGTGTATTAATTGTGAAAATTGCAGCGGTTCCTAAAGCTGCCATTGCCAGTCTGTGTAAGATTTTAGTCATTTTGATGCTCCTTTTTGGCCTGACGGATCGATTCTGCTAGTGTAGGGTGTGTCACAGAAGATATTTGACGCGAATCAGACAGTTTGTTTCTGCGGCACCCTGGGGTTTTGATGTATCTACTCTAAAAAATTCAGTGATTCCGGGCGGGGGAGATTGGGGAGTTAAGAAAAGTTTCTGATTTTCAAATACATTCAAAGGTTGAAGCCGTTATCAGGATAGAGTTTGAAGAATCGATCGCCCAAAAAACTTCCCGCAGTAAAATTCCTTAAATTCCGGCTAACTGACTATCTGGCTCAAAATCGGCTAAAATAGGAACTTAAGACCTTAAACTTTTTAAATTCGTTCCCTTTTCAGTGCAAGCGAAGTGCTCAAGTCAAAACGATCTCGCGGCCGCATTCTCACAGTGTCCGGCTTAAAAAAACTTAACGAAACGCTCCAAGAATGGTCTGACCGACTTAACATTAGAGGTACCCTGACGGAAATCGAGGCTGAATCTGGCGTCGGTATCGATACAGTCAGCAAAATTAAGCAGGGTAGAGAAGGTGCGGATTTAAGTAAAATTCGTCAGTTGTTCGCCGCTTTCGATCTGACTCTGACGAATGACGACCACCGATCGGCTAAACTAGACGATGCCGAAGGTGCCGGCGAGTCGGACAATTTAGCTGCTGCGGGGGAAACCGCCAGCAGTGTTAAAGTATTTATCAGCTATCGCAGCGCCGAACCCGATCGCGAGTTGGGAAAACAGTTGGAAACGGCATTAAGTGCGATCGGTCATACAGTTTTCACAGCCGACAATAACATTAGATTGGGAGATAATTGGTTCGATCGCATTAACTTCTTCCTCAAAGAATGCGATTACTTGGTGTTGCTACTGCCACCAACAGTCAGCCAAAGCGAAATACTAACATATCAAGTGCAGCAAGCAAAAGAACTGCAAGATTCGCGCCCTGACAAAAAACCGATAATTCTCCCAATCCGCGTCGGTTTCCCGCTAAACGCGCCTCTCAACCACGACTTGCGGGGCTATCTGTACCGCATCAAACAAAGGGAATGGAAAACCACCGCCGACACACCAATTATTATCGAAGAAGTGCTAAACTTGCTAGCAGAAACTCCCGCACCAGTCCCAGAAAAACTGGAAGATTTAACGCAAAACCAAGTATTAGAAATTAGCAGCGACGAAATACCCCAACCAGTTGCCGAACCGGAATTACCGGGAGGACAAGTCGATGTCGCCTCTCAATTTTATGTAGAACGCCAGCCCATCGAAGAACGCTGCTATCAAACTATTGTACAGCCCAGCGCGTTAATTAGAATCAAAGCACCCAGACAAATGGGAAAAACTTCTTTGATGGCAAGAATTTTGCATCACGGAAGCCTTCAAGGTTATTGCACTGTCCCGCTAACTTTTCAGTTAGTAGATAAAGCAGTATTCGCCGATTTAGATCAATTTTTAAAATGGTTTTGCGCCTACGTTGGGCGCGAGTTGCACTTAGCAAATCAATTAGACGATTATTGGGACGAGATTTTTGGGAGCAAAGTCAACTGCAAAGATTACTTTGAAAAATATATTTTGCCGCAAATCGACAGTCCTTTAATTTTAGGATTAGACGAGATCGATCGCGTTTTCCAATATCCAGATATTGCCGAAGACTTTTTAGGATTGCTGCGGGCGTGGCACGAAGAATCAAAACGGCGCGACATCTGGAAAAAACTGCGATTAATTGTAGTTCACTCCACCGAAGTTTACATTCCGATGAACATCAATCAATCGCCTTTCAACGTGGGACTGCCCGTAGATTTACCGGAATTCAACCCGCAGCAAATCCAAGATTTAGCCGCGCGTCACAATTTAAATTGGTCGGATGCAGAAGTTGAGCAACTGACAGCAATAATCGGCGGTCATCCGTATTTAGTGCGAGTTGCATTATATCACATTTCGCGATCGGATTTGACCCTTGATGAATTACAAGAAACTGCTACCAGCGATGCGGGAATTTATAGCGACCATTTGCGCCGCCAATTGTGGAATTTGGAAGAATATCCAGAGTTAGCGGAGGGAATGAGAGAGATTGCAGCGGCGGACATTCCTGTTCAATTAAAGTCGATGCAGGCGTTTAAATTGGACAGTTTGGGGTTGGTGAAGTTGCAGGGTAACGAGTGCGTGCCGAGGAATGAACTGTACCGCCAATATTTTCGATCGCACTTAAGCGCGATCGGGTAATATTAAATCTGGGTTAAAAATATCCGATCGAAATCGGCGGTTGAAACCGCTCCTTGTCAAACAAAGTCCGCCTGCGCGGACTAAATAATAATCAGGTGAACAGCCCGTGAACGATATTTTTTTGATAACATCCGATAATTGGCTGGATTGGATAACCGTGTTTGGTTATCTAGCTTTTACAGCTTTCATTGCATGGCGCGTGTTGACGACAAAGTAGATGTATTATGAAATTATCTTCTTCTTCTTCTTCTTTCTTACTTCGCGTCCTAGCGCTGACGCGCGGCTTCGCCTAAAGCGCCAACGCGGTTCGTTAAAAAAACGGTAAAATAAGACAATAATCAACTCGCCCATACAGTTATGCCGCCCGTCGAAAGTGTTGCAGCAATTCCGAACGATCTGATTTTGCGCTTGAGCATCGAGCAGTATCATGCGATAATTCAAGCTGGCATTCTCACGGATGATGACTCTGTAGAATTGCTGGAAGGTTGGCTGGTTTTCAAAAGGCCCAAAAATCCACTGCATCGAGTCACAACTCGTCTTGTCAGAACAGCTTTAGAGAATATTTTACCCCCTGGTTGGTATGTCGATTCCCAAGAACCGATCGCGCTATCCAACAGCGAACCCGAACCTGATATAGTGGTTGTCCGAGGGAATACGCGACAATATCTCGATCGGCATCCGGGGGCTGAAGATATTGCCCTGATTGTTGAAGTATCAGATACGACGCTTCAGCGCGATCGAACTGTAAAAAAACGGATTTATGCCCGCGCTGGAATTGCAATTTATTGGATTGTGAATCTTGTGGAAGGACTGGTTGAGGTGTACTCTCAACCTCTTGTTGAAGTTGAGCAGCCAGATTACAGTCAAAGGTTGGATTTTGGGCGATCGGCTGTTATACCGATTATTATTGAAGGAATAGAAATTGGGGCGATCGCTGTAAATTCTCTTTTGCCTTAAGATAAAATGAGTAATATTGTTTGCGGTTGTTTTTGAATGATTGAACCGCAGAGGCCGCAGAGGGCGCAGAGTCAGAGAAGAGAGACAGATGAATAATTCCGATAGCAACGGATTTGAGATCGATCCTAAACTTGTAGGGTGCGTTAGATGAAGTTTTAGAGAGGTTTTTTAGGGTTGTATTTAGATAGAATCCTCTCATAGATTTCATAATTTTCTCGATCGAAACAGCAAAAAATTACTTTTGGAGAACCACCATTATTTTGTATATATTCCGAGCATACCTTCACTGCAATCTCACTTGCTAGAGCTTTAGGAAAGCTGTAAATGCCGGTGCTAATGCAAGGAAATGCCAAACTCTCAAACTCTCGTTCTGCGGCAATTTGCATACACTTACGGTAACACTCGGCTAAGAGTTCCGGTTCTCCATCATTACCCTTCCGCCATACTGGCCCTACTGCGTGAATGACGAAGCGTGCAGGCAATTTATATCCCTTAGTTAGTTTAGCATCTCCAGTCTTACATCCTCCAAGTAATCGGCATTCATCAAAAAGTTCCGATCCTGCTGCTCTGTGTATTGCTCCATCTACTCCACCACCACCCAGTAAGCTGCTATTTGCAGCATTCACGATCGCATCAACTTCGAGTTTTGTGATGTCGCCCAAAATAACTTTCATCTTCTACCATAGTAAAATTTAGACAATTTTAGCACAGAAACTCGCGATCTAGTCTTGCTCTCTCAACTTTCGCAAAATCGGAATTTGTGCCAACTGTTCCGATCGCAAACTATCCCAATTTAACCCAGTCGGACGCGGATAACTTGTATTAGTTTCAATTACCTCACCAGCAGTAACAATCCAATCCAGCGGCCAATCGTGAGGCTGCATTGGCAAGCGCGAATCTGCCACAATTTGTAAAGGATGCACTGTTGTTACAATTGGCGTATCGATTTGTACTAACCCGAATTCTGTCAACATCGCCAATTCTAAATCGGCAAATCCTGCACCTTTTCCGGTTCTTCCACCGCTGCGCCCCGCCGCTACACAGCCGACTATTACTAAATCAATTGGTTCCATTTCTGCAAAACTTACCAATTTGCCGCAAGCAAGTGCTTTGCGGGCGATCCTCTTCGTTGGCGCAGCCCCCGTAGGGGCGGGCTTTCCTTCGGATCGCTTCGCTAACGCTAACGCACTTTCGGCAATAGATACATTTTGTCTCTGCAAATCCGCAGCATTCAACTCAACAAAACAGCGATCGTCTGTCAATCGCGGTACTGCCACATACAGGCGTTTTCCATCTTGCAAAGCGCGCATTCGCACCGGAATTTGTGCCGAATCTGGATTGCACTTAATCGTTTTTGCTTGTTGCCAAATTGGTAAAGTTGCTAATTTTTCTGCCGCTCTGTCAGCACCGACAAAGTTGGGAATATGACCAAAGCAATCGCCAATAGATGCGGCTTGCTGCTTCAGCAAAGACCAAATTTCAGTTCTTAATATGTCTTTGTTCTGGTGATATCCAATCCAATCAGTTTTCATGCTGTTTTGTGGTACAATATGTTATACAAAATTAAACTTTAATACCGCCTCATTTCTTCAGTCTGCGCCGGCGGACTTTGTTTGACAAGCAGCGGTTTCAACCGCCGAATAATCGAAGCCGTAATCTTGTTATTTTATGGATTTTACCACAAAGCCCAGTTACTATCAAGTTGGCGGCAGTCTCGGCACTAACGCTCCCAATTACGTCAAGCGCCAAGCAGATGACGACTTCTACAACGGATTGAAAGCGGGGGAATTTTGCTATGTTTTGAATTCGCGACAAATGGGAAAATCTAGCTTGCAAGTGCGGACAATTCAGCGGCTGAGAGATGAAGGAATTGCTTGTGCTGCGATCGACATTTCGGAAATTGGCAACCGCAGCGTGACTCCCGAACAGTGGTATGCTGGGTTGCTCCGCATTCTGGAAAATAACTTTAACCTGTCGGATGTTGTTAACGTGCGGACTTGGTGGCGCGATCGCAATTTTTTAAGTCCGGTTCAAAGATTGAGCGAATTCATCGAAACTGTACTTTTAGCCAACATTTCCAGCAATATTGTCATTTTTATTGACGAAATCGACAGCATTCTCGCCTTGGATTTTCCCGCCGATGATTTTTTGGCGTTAATTCGATCGTGCTACAACAAGCGCGCCAACAATCCAGAGTTCGATCGCCTGACGTGGGCTCTGTTGGGCGTAGCATCGCCAGCGGATTTGTGCCGCGACAAAAATCTCAGCAGCAGCACGCCTTTTAATATCGGTAGGGCGATCGAACTAACGGGTTTTGACGAAACAGAAGCGCAACCGCTAGCAGCGGGGTTAGCAGAGCTTACAGACAAATCTGGGGAAGTTTTGAGAGAAGTATTGTATTGGACGGGCGGGCAACCTTTCCTCACTCAAAAGCTGTGCAAACTTCTGTTTGAAAATGCACCCCCCCCAGCCCCCCCTTGCCAAGGGGGGGAGCAAGATTTGATTCACACCCCTTGTCAAGGGGGAGAGCAAGATCGCATTCAAAATCCTCAAGCTTGGGTTGAGGAAGTGGTGCGCTTGAAAATCGTGGATAATTGGGAATCTCAGGATGTACCCGAACATTTGTCCACAATTCGCGATCGGCTTTTCAAAGAAAACCAACGCATTATCAGAAGACTCGGATTGTACCAGCAAATTTTGCAGCAAGTTGACATTGTTCCCGATCGCAGTGCCGAACAAATGGAATTGCGCTTAACCGGATTAATCGTCAAGCGCCGGGGAAAATTAACAATTTCTAATCCAATTTATCAAGCTGTATTTAACAAAAAATTAATCGCCCAAAAGTTAGAAAAACTATCGCCTTATTCCGAAGCTATCAAAGTCTGGCTGAATTCAAACTGCGAGGATAATTCCCAACTGTTGCGCGGTGATAATTTGCAGTCAGCATTAGTTTGGGCGGCAGATAAAAGTTTGAGAAACGAAGATTTCCAGTTTTTGACAGCCAGCCAAAAAATGATTTTGAGCGACCAAAATCAACTGCTGCTTGCAGCTACACTAGAAACCAAAAAAGCTGCGCGCGATGCCGAAACAGCTTTGATAGAAGCTGATGCAGCCAAGCACAAAGCGCAACAGTGGATCGGCATCGGTTCCGCGGTACTCGCAGCCTCGTTAGTTGGGGCGATCGGCTTTTCAACTCTCGCTTACCAGCGCTTCAAACTCGCACAAGCCAGTATTGAAATCGAACAAAACGGCAGCGATGCTTTGCTATTAGCGGTATCTCAAAAGACAGATAACAGCCAAGCTTTATCAGAAGCTTTACTCAGGGCGATCGCCTCTGGAGAAAAATTAAAAACCCTGGTTAATAATAAACCAAATTTAGAACAATATCCAGCCACAAGACCGCTGCTAGCATTACAAATAATTCTCGATAAAATCAGCAAAAAACAGCAGATAAAAGCATCATCACTTCCGCACTTGGTGAAGTGGCAAGCTCATGCAGGTGCAGTTACCAGCGTCAGTTTTAGCCCTGACAGACAAATTTTAGCAACCGCAGGTATAGACGATAAAGTTCGGATTTGGAACTTTTCTGGGTCTAAAATTGCTGAATGGAAAGCTTTGCAGCAGTCAGTTAATATGGTAAGCTTTAGCCCGGATGGCAAGTTTTTAGCAACGGCAGGAAAGGACGGCACAGTTAAATTTTGGAACTTATCAGGTAAAAATATTTCGAGTTTTCAAGCAATTAAAGGCTCAGTTACCAGCATCAGTTTTAGTCCCAATTCAAAGTTTTTATCTGCGGCAGGAATCGACAGCAATGCAGCAATTTTGCCGTTATCAAAACAGCCTAAAGTAAGATCGTCCATTGTCAAACTTCCCGGTCATAACGGCTTAGTCAGAAGCGTAAATTTTAGCCCTAAAGGAGATTTTGTCACGACTTTAGACGGCAAATCTACAGTGCGAATTTGGAATTTGTCAGGACAACTGGAAAAAATACTGCCGGTGCAGGCAATTGGTATCAGCTTCAGTCCGGCTCAACAGCAGTATCGCTTTGCTACAGTAACATTTAACGGCAAAGTCGGGCTGTGGAATTTGTCAGAAAAAGAATTAATGAATGAATTTCAAACCTTGCATTTTGATGCTAAATCAATCAGTTTTAGTCCAGACGGAGAAAGGCTGGCTACTGTGGGAATTGACAAGACGGTGCGGCTGTGGAATTTAGCGGGGCGACAGGTTGCTCAATTTGAGTTTGAGGAGAATGTTGTTAGTGTTGGTTGGAGTCGAGACGGCAAGCAAATTGCTGTAGCTGGAAGCAATGGAACTGTCTGGCTGAGGCAGGTTGAAGGGTTGGCAGAATTGCTGAAGCAAAGTTGCAATTTTCTTGGTAGTAAACCGGAGTATTTCAGAAGGGTTTCAACTATCTGCAAGCAATCAAATTATTAAGAATACAGATACGGCAATGTCGATATATCGTAATAAATAAGGCACTACGAACCCATATTACTAAGGAGGCAGAGCCTCCGCACCTGCATTACCAGGCAGAGCCTGGTAACGAGCTAATGACTAATGACTAATGACTAATGACTAATGACTGTTAGCTGTTAGCTGTTAGCTGTTAGTTGTTATTTGTTATTGGAAATTGAGAATTGGAAATTGGAAATTCGTAGCCAATAACCAATAACCAATAACCAATAACCAATAACCAATAACCAACAACTAATGACTAATGACTATCAATTTACCTTAACAGGCGAAACACTTACATTCGGATTTTTAACTCTTCGTAAAAGTTCTTGCCGGGCTTGTTCGGAATTTTGCCCTTTTGGCACTTGATATAATAATCTACAGGAACCGTCTTGAGGATTAGCTGCACAAATAATTAGTTGACCGCTAGGAGATGCACCTGCTGTGACAAGATTGTCCCAGTTTCCTTGGGGTTGCGAATTGTTGAGAATTCCCGAGACTCTGGTGCAGCGAGTAATTGCGTCTTCTCCTGATTCATTGAAATAGTTATCGGCTACCCACAGAATAACGGGAATATTTTTGCCTTGTTGCACAGCAATTGTGGCCGGGCGCCCGCCTGCAGCGCCGCAGAAAAATGAGGGGGTTTGGGCAAAGGCTGGACAGTTTCCTAACATCGGAACTGCCAGGGCAATAATTGACGCGCTAAAAGCTGACTTTAAAAGCCGAAATTTCATGGGCGGTAATAAGCTTTTTCATTTATGGTTACTAATACTCTAAAAAATTAGACTGCTTCTTGCCGGGAAGATTAGGCATTTAGGGAAAAAAATAAAAATTATTCTGCAAAGTTTGCCCGTTAGCGAAGCCCTCGGAGAGGATCGCCCATACTGGTGTCATCAGGGTCAAAATTTACCGAAAAATGCTCGCCGACAGACATCGAGGGCAAAAAATAAGTGCAGCCACAAAGGGCGCAGGTGCGAAGCTATAGGGTAAAGGTGCGGTTTTTCACCGTTTTTTGTTAAGCCTTGCCCCGATCGCTCTCGCCCCCCCCTAATCTGCAACCTGTGTTAGCATCAGTAAAAATATTCTCTTTAATAATCAACAATGGGCAATGTTCTAGTGCTCAACGCATCCTACGAACCGCTCAACATCACCAATTGGCGAAGGGCGGTAATTTTGTTGTTGAAAGGAAAAGCAGAACAGGTAGAACATAACGGGAAATTTATTGCGCCAAACTTCCCGCTACCAACTGTGATCCGACTGAGGCATTACGTCCGAGTTCCCTATAAGGAAATTCCGCTTACCCGCCGGAACATCTTGCACCGGGACGCGCACTCTTGTCAATACTGCGGTTATACCGGAGACGGTTTGACGCTGGATCATGTGATTCCTCGATCGCGCGGAGGAGGCGACAGTTGGGAAAACCTCGTCACGGCTTGTATGCGCTGCAACGTGAATAAAGGCAGTCGCACCCCGAAAGAATCGGGAATGCTGCTGCGCTACCCACCGAGGAAACCTCACAGCGGTCTTTATTTTGAAGTGACGAAACAAGTTAAGAGTGGTATGCACAAAGAATGGCAAAAATATGTAATTGGCCTTTAACACCCCTGTCAGCGAAAGCGCGGGGGTTTTTTGCAGAAGTTTTGAGTTGTAGGGATGCGCCTTGAGCGCGCGCGCCCGATCGTTTAAAGTTAAAAGTTAAATAATAGAGAACTTACGCTTTTAAATCGGGTTTTTCATCAGAAATATTGGCTTTGATAACGAAGCACCTACAAAAAACCGGATTTAAGGGCTTTTGGCGCGCAAGTTCTGAGAGAATTACAGTCCGGGACGCACGCGGTGTCAAAAACTTGGTTTTTGCATCAAGTATCTCTCGGCTCGATCGACAATTTTTCTGAGAAACCGGGTTTTTTTGCTTAACTCCTATCAAAGAAACCGCGTTTTTGCCTCATCTATGGGGAGCATCTCAGTTTTGCAAAAAGCATTTTTTTTCTTATAGTGCGAGCACATCAAGAGCTCGCGAGTTGTACAATACGCGAGCGGGGACGCTGGCACTATAATGCAAAACTGAAATGCTCCCAATCTATGGACTATAGTGCATACTTTTTTCCAAGAGAATTTTCTCCAAAAACCCGGTTTTTGGCCGCTCCTCCGTAAGTCCTAAATTAATTAAATGGTTAAACTTTAACAATGAAAGACCGCCCGCCTACTAATTCAGATGAAACATCTAGCAACTGCGAAGGTGAGGTTGACCCCATCGGCGAGGCTGTACCCGCAGCGAATGAGCCCCAGAAACGGCGCAGCAAAGCTGAAGTTGCTTCCGAAGAAAATCGCGCCAGTCTCCGCGAGGAATTGCACGCTCGTAAAGTCGAGCAATTGCGCCAAATGTTCGATCGCAACAAAGGCAGTCGCCAGTTAATTTTGCTGCAAGATTTTCCAGACCCCGACGCGCTTTCAAGTGCTTGGACTTACAAATTAATCGCCGAAAAATACGATATCCAATGCGAGATTCTCTACGCCGGCACTCTCAGCCACCAAGAAAATATTGCCTTAGTCAAATTAACAGGGTTGCCGTTGCAGCGGTGGACGTTGGAAACGGCAAAAACTAAGAATTTATCGGCTTATAAGGGGTGCGTTTTTATCGATAACCAAGGCACTACTTGTAACTTAACTGAGTTTATTTTAGGGGCGGGTATTCCGATCGCAGCAGTTATAGACCACCACAGTTTGCAGGGGGAAATGAACGCAGAATTTACGGATTTGCGCCCGGAAATCCGCGCTACAGCCACGATTTTTACGGAGTATTTGCAGGCGGGAATGTTAGCTTTTGACAGCAGTATCAGCCAGCACGTCAAGTGCGCTACGGCTTTGATGCACGGTTTGCGATCGGATACGAATGCCCTCAGACAAGCTCAGGAGGAAGAGTTTTTAGCTGCTGCCTATTTGAGCCGTTTTTATGACTCGCAGTTGTTGAATGCGGTGTTGCAGTCGTCTCGTTCTAAATGGGTGATGGACGCGATCGAGCGATCGCTCAAACACCGCATCGTCCAGAACAATTTTTCGATCGCCGGCATCGGCTACCTCCGCTATGACGATCGGGATTCTATTCCCCAAGCAGCAGACTTTTTAATGACAGAAGAGAACGTGCACACAGCCGTTGTCTATGCAATAGTTCACGACAAAGACGAAGAAATTGAAGTAGTAATTGGCTCGCTGCGAACGAATAAACTGACTCTCGATCCCGACGAATTTATTAAAGAAGCCTTCGGAAAAAATGCTGAAGGACGCTTTTTTGGCGGTGGTAGAAGTCAAGCTGGAGGCTTTGAAATTCCGGTGGGATTTCTTTCTGGCGGAAATGAGGATAGCGATTACGCAAGGATGAAATGGGAAGTATTTGATGCTCAGATCAAGCAAAATTTGCTAGATTTAGTTAGTCCTAAAGAGAATCCGATTTACGATCATTAACTTTGGAGTTTCTAGGCGCGGTCTTGATTCCAGCAATAGCCTGGGAATGCGATGCGGGGTTCGACCTCCGGTTGCTACCAGGTTTTGCCATATTTTTTTCTACCGAAGCGCAAACTCTCAACTTAATCGTCAGTCCTCCCCCCATTTCAACTCTCCTCAACCGGGTTTTTTCACTCTTATTGAGGGTTGGAAATCAAATCCAGCACACCTCTGTCAGTTTGAACGAAGCTATATCGGCGTTGCTGATTTACGGTACGATCTCAATTCCGGTTGCGCTCCTCATGATGTTAACTGTTAACTGTTAACAGTGAATTTACTATTCCGATGAAGATAGGATTTGATAGGATCTCATGGACGGTAGCATCGGAATAATCTATTTGGACGATCGCACTCATAATTACGATACTACCGGATTTGAGATGAAATGCTAAATATGGCAGTCATAGAAACCAGTATCGACAAAGCTTGAGGATTTTCAACTGATTTTTTTCATACCCTGATTAAGCAACGCCATAGATCAATACGGTTTACTTAAGACGATCCCCCCTAACCCCCCTTAAAAAGGGGGGAACAAGAATCCCCTCTTGCGTCCCCCTTCTTAAGGGGGATTTAGGGGGATCTCCGGGGCATAAATATGTTAAGTGAACCGTATTGCGCCATAAATTTTATCCCATTTCCCAAAAATACACACCAAACAAACCGGGTATTTTAACTATTGTCAAAGGATGCAACAAAGTATTTTCGTGAACAACCATGAGTTGAGAAAATTTAGTGGGTTCTAGCTTACTAAAATTCACGACATGATTCTTCAATTATAACACTTTTACAGGGTTGACTTTTTTCAATTTGCTGACAAATTCGCTAAATTAATCATAATTAGTTATATTTGGCGCAGAAAATTTGCGATCGCAATTAGAAAATAAACGCCGCAAAAAAGCAAAATAAATCTAGAAAAGTTTAGATAATTTACTCAATTCAAAGAACCAAGATTTGTATTGGTGTCATTTTTTTAAGATAAGTCAAGTATTGTGTTTTGATAACAACAACAGATTGCGAAGATTTTAAAAAATATTATATTTATTTGTTTCGGGGTAGAATAGTAATAAACAGCTAAAAAAAAGGAACACGGAGATGTCAACAAAACAGATTTTCTCTTGGTCGTTAGAGAAAATTCTAGAAAAACTTTCAGAAATTATAATTCAAATCAACGAGTTGGGGGATCGGGAGAGCATTTTGCAATGTGCGGTAGCAGAAACTAGGGTGCTGCTGCAAACCGATCGCGTAATTATTTATCGCTTCCTACCGCATGGAGATAGTGCAGTATTGGCTGAATCCGTTGGTGGCGAGTGGCCGCCCATCCTGGGACAACTGATTGATGACCCTTGCTTTGAAACAACCTGGCTAAAGCTTTACAGCCAGGGACAAACCAGCAGCATTGCTGATATTAACAGCGGTCAGATTCCAGCTTGTCATGTCGAATTGCTCGATCGCCTCCAAGTGCAGGCAAATTTAGTTGTACCAATTTTGCTAGATGGCAAACAGCAGCAATCTCCGAAGCTGTGGGGACTGTTGATTGCTCATCAATGCCGAAGTCCGCGTCAGTGGGAACCTCTCGACATTCAGATCCTGCAACACGTTGCAGTGCAGCTCAGCTTGAGGATGCGGCAACTGGAATCTCACCACCCGGTGCTGCCAAATCAACCGCCACAACTCGAAACAGCACCGGATCAAACTGCCACCAATATAGAAAAAGTCAACCATCAAAATAGCCTGGAACCAGACAGTGCCAGTTCCCTGAGCAGGGATATTGTCAACATCAACGCCTTTGACTTGTTGCAATACCCGATCTGGATATTTGATATTGAGCATTGGCAAATGTGGTGGGCAAACCAAGCATCCTTGTACCTGTGGAATGCTGCGACGCGGCAAGAACTCACGAGCCGCAACTTTAGCGATGTGTCGGAGTCTACTCGGATTCGCTTGCAGAGCTATCTGCAGCAGTTTGAGCAAGGCCAAACCTTGTCCGAGCGGTGGACGTTTTACCCGGCCGGTGAGCCTGTTTCTGTCGGCTGTCGGTGCTCTGGCATCAGGATTGACGGCGGGCGTTTGGCAATGCTGGTGCAGGGTACGATCGAAACCGTCGATCGAATTGAGCCGGAAACCCTGCGATCGATCGAAGCACTCCGCCACACCACGCTGATGGTTTCCCTGTACAGCCTAGAAGGCGTGCTGCTGCTGCAAAACCCGGCGGCCTTGCGCTGTTATGGAAAGACAGACAATGCTTTTGTGAGCCGCTTTGTTGACGCTCGGGTAGGAGAGCGAGCAATGGCAATTCTCAAGTCCGGTAAGGTCTTTAATGCTGAGACTCAAGTGATTACTCTGGCGGGAATTCGGTGGCACGAGATGGACGTGCGATGTAGCAACGACCCGGTAACAGGCAACCCGATGTTGCTCGTGAACGAAAAGGACATTACCGACCGCCAGCAGACGGAAACAGCCCTGCAACAGAGTGAAGCCCGGTTGTCAGAAGCCCAGCGGGTTGCCCACATCGGTAACTGGGAATGGGACGTAATTACGGGTAAAATTACCTGGTCTCCCCAACTATTCGAGATTGTGGGACGCAACAGGGCCCTGGGCGAACCTACCTATGAAGAAAACCTGCAGCTTTACCATCCCGAAAGTGCCGAACAGCTACACCAGGTAGTTCTACGATCCCTCAGTCACGGAGAACCCTATCGATTGCGGCTCAGAGTCTTGGGCGTCAATGGTTCGATCCGCTATATCGAAGGCAGGGGACAAGTCCAACTAAATGCAGAGGGACAAGTCATTCGGTTGTTTGGCACATCCCAAGACATTACGGATCTGGTATTGGCCGAAACAGAACTCAGAGAAATGAGTACAGCCCTTGCTAATGCCGTGGAAGGCATCTCGCGACTGGATGAACACGGAAGGTATATCAGTGTCAATCAAGCCTACGCCAATATAGTGGGTTATCAGCCTGAAGAAATGGTTGGTATGAATTGGCAGAAAACGGTTGTTCCAGAAGATATCGAAAGGATGCTAGTGGCTTATCAAAAAATGCTAGCCGGAGGCCGAGTGGAAGCTGAGGCTAGGGGTATTAGGAAAGATGGCTCGCTCTTTTACAAGCAGGTGGTCATGGTGACAGCCTGCGACGATCGCGATCGACCGATCGGGCATTACTGTTTTATGAAGGATATCACCGATCGCAAACAAGCAGAAGCAGCATTGCAACAAGAGTTCGAGCGTCAGGCTGTGGTGATTGCCACTCAACAGGAAATCGCCATCCGCAATCCCAATCTCGATGCAGTAATGGCGGTGATTGCAGAGAGGACTCAAGATTTGACCCGCGCCGATGGAGCAGTGATTGAAATCGTGGAAGGGGATGAAATGGTGTATCGGGCAGCCAGCGGTATCGCCACCAGCTATCTTGGATTACGGCTCAAAGTAGGGACAAGTTTATCGGGAAAATGTATTGCGACCGGCCAAATCATGATTTGCGAGGATTCAGAAACCGATGCACGGGTGGATCTGGCTGCGTGTCAGCGCATTGGTCTCCGGTCAATGGTGGTTGTTCCCTTGTTCTATCAGGACGATCGGGTTGGCGTCTTAAAAGTCGTTTCAGCTATACCCTCTGCCTTTACAGAGTCAGATATCCAAACTTTACAACTAATGGCGGGGTTTATGGCCGGGAGCCTGCATCTGGCTTCGGAGTTTGATGCTAAAAACAGTCTCCTGAGTCAATTGCAGGAAAGCGAGGAACGGTATCGTTCTGTGATTACTACCATGACCGAAGGTGTCGTACTTCAGCTAGCAGACGGACAAATTACTGCCTGTAATGCTAGTGCTGAAAGGATTATGGGGCTCACAGCAGACCAAATGATGGGGCGTACATCCATAGATTTAGACTGGCGCACCGTTGGGGAGGATGGCGAACCGCTTCCGGGGGAACAGCATCCGGCAACGATCACCCTACGCACGGGAGAAGCGCGATCGAATGTGGTGATGGGCATTCACAAATCCGATCAAACCCTGACTTGGATTTCGATTAATTCTCAACCGCTGTTCCATCTCAATCAATCTCAACCCTATGGAGTAGTGACCACTTTCGCTGATATTACAGAACGCCAGGAGGCCGAGGAGATTCTCAAAAACCGGGCGGAACAAGAAAGATTAATGGCTATGACAGATGGGTTAACCCAAGTAGCAAACCGCCGCTGTTTTGATGAGCGATTGGAGTCGGAATGGCACCGACTGATGGAGGGCAAACAACAGTTGTCATTGATTATGTTGGATGTGGATTATTTTAAGCGATACAACGATTGCTACGGACATCAAGCTGGGGATGTTTGTTTGGTGAAAGTGGCGAAAGCTGCGGCGGCTGCGGTTAAACGTTCGACGGATTTGTTTGTGCGCTATGGGGGCGAAGAATTTGCTGCTATTCTGCCAAATACGGATGCTGCAGGGGCGATCGCAGTTGCTGAGTCGATGCGAGATGCGATCGGAGATTTGGCCATCCCTCACGAGCAATCTGATGTGAGTGCGATCGTGACTGTGAGTATGGGAATTGCCAGCATAGTTCCCTGCTGTGGCGAATCGCCGGATGAATTGATCGCCACAGCCGATCGAGCATTGTACGATGCGAAACGACAAGGGCGCGATCGCTACGCCTGTGGCGCATACCAGATAACAGTGCCAGATGTCAATCCAGTTGTAGAATAGGTAAAATATGTCGATCGCGCCAAACCTCATCCCTAAGTGCGTGTAAGCCGGGGCGTAGCCATCGCACAATTATCACAAGGACAGCCACAGTGCATCTCTACCTAGTCCGTCACGGCATCGCAGCGGAACCCGAAGAATACGATACAGACTCGGAAAGGCCCCTGACTAAACAGGGCGATCGTAAAACCCACAAAATCGCCCAGCGACTGTACGATCTCGAAATTCAGTTCGATCTGATTCTCACCAGTCCTCTACTGCGCGCCACGCAAACCGCCCAAATTCTGCTGTCAGCGGGCCTGAGTTCCCAAATAGAAGAATCCGCCGCCCTCGCACCTTCAGGAGACATCGGGGACTGGCTGAGGTGGTACAAGCAGTGGCAGGAAAGCGGCAGCCGCAGCTTAGTCTTGGTGGGGCACCAACCAGATTTGGGCAATTGGGCAGAAACTTTGCTTTGGGGGCGATCGCAAGATGCCCTGATCCTCAAAAAAGCAGGTATCATCGGCTTAATCCTCCCCGAAACAGGCTCCCCAGTCGGCCGCAGCCAAATGTTCTGGCTCACAGGGCCCAAGTTTTTGCTTTGCTAGAAACAGCGAATCTGCCCCACAATCACAGGGCGCGCCAGCCCTCTTTGACCGGCATTCTCCGACTCCGCAACCGGGCGTGAGGAGATAAAATATCTAACGGTGCGATCGCAAACTCTATGGAAAAATCTCGTTTCTGAGCATCCTTGCGCCTCAGTAGCGAGTAAATGATTATTTGTCAAGACGGTGACACTATCTTGCTTTCTGGTAATGTAATTTGATTAGATTCAACTCACACAATACGGTATCGCAATGGTCGTCGGCGAATTCAAACCAGGTTTAGAAGGTGTTCCCGCCACCTTGTCCAGTATTAGTTATGTAGATGGACAAAAAGGGGTGCTAGAATATCGCGGGATTAGCATTGAGGAACTAGCTCTCAAAAGTTCCTTTGTGGAAACTGCATATTTATTAATCTGGGGCGTACTTCCGACACAGGAAGAACTAGAAGCTTTCGAGCATGAAATTCGCTATCACCGCCGGATCAAATATCGCATCCGAGATATGATGAAATGCTTTCCCGAAAGAGGACATCCAATGGACGCGCTGCAAGCTTCAGCAGCGGCCTTGGGCTTATTCTACTCGCGCCGAGCTCTGGCTAACCCAGCATACATTCGAGAAGCTGTAGTGCGGCTGCTAGCCAAAATTCCCACAATGGTGGCGGCGTTCCAGCAAATGCGGCGGGGTAATGACCCGCTGTTGCCGAGGGACGACTTAAACTACTCAGCTAACTTTCTTTATATGCTCAACGAGCGAGAACCAGATCCGCTGTTGGCTAATATTTTTGATGCTTGTCTGACTCTCCACGCCGAACATACAATCAATGCTTCTACATTTTCGGCAATGGTAACAGCTTCGACACTAACAGACCCTTACGGGGTGATTGCTTCAGCAGTTGGCACTTTGGCCGGGCCGCTGCACGGAGGAGCAAATGAAGAAGTGATTGATATGTTGCACCAAATTGGTTCGATAGAAAACGTGCGGCCTTTTGTCGAGAAGTGCATTGAAAATAAGGAAAAAATCATGGGCTTCGGCCACCGAGTTTACAAGGTGAAAGATCCCAGAGCAACTATTCTTCAAGGGTTAGCCGAAAAGTTGTTTGAAAATTTTGGACATGACGATTATTACGACATTGCTATCGAGTTGGAAGCAGTGGTTGAGGAAAAAATGAGTCATAAAGGAATTTACGCAAATGTAGATTTCTATTCGGGTCTGGTTTATCGGAAAATGGAAATTCCGACCGACTTATTTACGCCTGTTTTTGCGATCGCCCGCGTTGCCGGCTGGCTGGCCCACTGGAAGGAACAGCTAGAAGCAAATCGCATTTACCGGCCTACTCAAATCTATACAGGGACTCACGGCGAACCTTATATTGCGATCGGGGACAGGCCCGCATCCTCAAGCATAGCGATCGATCCAGACCGATAAATGGCGATCGGACTTGTTTTTCATGCTTGAAGTTTTGAATAAAAAATTGCTTTCGCCCTGCGAATTAGGAAGCAATTTCTGTCTGGCAAAAGCTCTCCTGCTGGGTTGTACCCCTCTTGTCGGTTGTGCTGTTAGTTGGCGACAATAGTCACAAGTGACGATTTTCAGGAACTCCGGGCCTCAGACTTGCAAGTCTGAGGTTTTTTATCAAAAACCCGGTTTCTGCTTCCAGGAATATTGACCGCAAGAAACGGAAACCGCCAACGCTCGCCTTGTAGATGCTCCCAAAATTGTAGGCTTCTGTTCTATTTCCGCTAATTGCTAACAACCAATCCGGGGCGGTAAATCCCTAAATTTTGCAAATACATTTGTTCTAGTTTGGGCATCGACGATTCCACGGAACCGCCAAAACGCCGAAAAGAAGGCCAGATGTAAGCGAGTTTTCTCACTGCTGACTCCAATCTACCCGCTTCTATATCTTCTAAGGCACCTTTTTCTCGGATTAACTCTACAGCTACCAGGTCTTGATTTTGGGGACTGAAATCGGTGAGGCTAAATTTTTTGGCGAATCTGTCCCAAGTTGTGCTCAAAAACTGATACCGCCCGGCCGCGTCGGAACACAGCTTTTTCCCGTAGCGCTGGCCGCATCTCATTTCTCTGGGATGGTCGCTGAAACTGACAAATGTGGTGCCTGTGTACTGGGTGCGATAGCCGTCGGGGCTAGCGGTGCCTTCGGCGGCGGCGATGGTGTCGAGAAAGGCTTTGACTCGATCGCGCTCAATGTTATTCTCTCTTCCGTCTGGTGAGTTGATAGCCCCAACCAACGGCGTGCGTTTAGGAGGCTCCGAGATTTCTGGCGAGATAGTTTGTCCCCACAACTTCGGAGTCATCCTACCCAAAAAAAACGACAAACAGATGCACAAACTCCACGAGACTTTAAAACGGAGGCGTTTTGACGGCTTGCTGCGCTGTCGCACCGGCCACTCCTGCAGGGGAATGGTTGCGGGTAAGATTCTTGTTTGCTGGCCGAAGGCGAACAAGGATTTGAGTGCTAGTAAAGTTTGCTTGTAAAAACGGGATGCAGCTTGGCGGGCCCTCATGGCTGCAGCGAAAGTCTGGACATCTGTCAGAGTTACTTCTGCCAGCGGTTTTGCTACAAACATCCGAAAACTATTGGCCGCCTGCCAGCTAAAGCGCTTGCTGCGGCTGGATTGGCGCTCCACCCACAGGCGAATTAGCTGGATGTCGTCCATGGGTTGCAGATGGCTTCCCAGATTTTCTGGTGCGTACAAGATTACCTCCTGATATCGCTTTTAGTTGAAGGTTCCCAGTTAGAACGGTTGAAATCCACAGGGATCAATGGAAACTCGCTTCAACCATACTAAGTGATACTATTAAGCGCTCACGGGGTCAAGTGTAACGGCCGATTGTTGTTCGAGGAGTTCAGCAAACCCGACTTAGTTGGGACGGTATCGCCTCCCAACTGAAACGCTTGGACGCGCCTGCGGCCTGCTTGTCCGAGTTGCTGGCACCATACTTCATTTTTTGGCGGCGCGAGCAAACCGGTTTCTCGCGGCACTACCGTATATTTCAATCCTCCCACGAGGCGACGACGGGCGTGCCGCAGGCCATCGCTTCAACGGCCACTAAATCGTCGGCGGGGAGAATCTCTCGGCTCAAGCTGCCGGGAAAACTGGTAATGTCGCTTAAGCCTAATTGTTCCACGATGCTGCCGATCGCATCGCGCTCTTGTCGCTTTCCCCCACGCGCCAGCCACCGCCGACGATCTGTTTTAAATCGGCCTTGCGTAGCGCTGACGCACGTAAACATTTTGTCCGCCCGCTTCTTCTTTGCCAATTTCCACAGCGCGATCGCCCTGTACAAAGCTGGGGGCCATAGGTTTTTTTGCTAATGAAATCATGATTTTTACCAAAATTTTAAAAAATGCAGCAGGTGAAAAGTATAATTTTGGCGACTGCGGGGGGAATAAAGGTTAACTGCTAATTTTTATTAAAGTCAAAGCGGGCGATCGATAAATCAGCCTTCAGGGATAAATTGCCAGATAAATTTGAAATACGAGTTCCTTCTGCTGGCAGAGACCAGGAACAGCTAAAACTCTCGATAATCTAAATGGCAATAAACGAGGGTGAAGGAAATTGCCCGGATTTGGGCTGGCATCTAACTCGAACCTGCTTTCAGCTTGTGGTAGGAGATGTTCTCCTCAGTCCGAGGCAGGATTTTTAACTTTTGCGATAAATCGGTAGAAATTTGGATAAACCAGAAGTAAATTGTCCCGAATACAGAATTTATATCAATTCCGGTTGCACCGGAATGATGTTAACTGTTAACAGTTAATGGACTATTCCGATGAAAAGAGAATTTGATATTATTCGGGATACATTCTATTTCAACAACCAGGTTTATTCATCTAAATTTTTTGAGAAACAGCCACGTTTTTTCAAGAAACAAACTTGTTTGGACCTTCATCCTAAGAATGTGAAATGGCGCTCAAAAAAAAGCAAAATTATTGCCTTCCAACTTTTTGGTTTTTTCCGCGTTTTACCTTCTTTATCCACTAGAATTTTTGCATCAATATTCGGTCTTTTGACCGCAAATTTACAGCGGATAAACACAGATGGACGCAGCTCCATTCGATGGAGTCTGCGATTGAGTGCAAGAGTTATACTAACCTCTGTCAAATTAGTTAAATCTACTCAATTATGTACACCCCAACGGCAGCAAAACTTCCTGATTCTGTCAAACCAGGAGTTGTAGCTTAACCTCAAATTTACCGTTGGTCTAATCTTAGGAATTGTTTCGATGTTTGGGTACAAAGGATTCATTCCCCGTTTTCGCTGTTGAGAATCTTGTTTCGCGAACTTCGCATTTTGGAACCGTATCGGTTAGCCCAAACTTGGGTAAACTCGGCACCCAAAAACAGAATTTGAGCGGAATAATTAATCCAAAGCAAGATAATCACGAAGGAACCCGCTGCACCGTAGGTAGAGGCAATACCGCTGCTTCCGAGGTATGCTCCAATTAGGGATTTCCCAATCGTAAACAGCAGAGAGGTAATGGCTGCACCGATCCAAACATCATTCCAGGCAAGCTCGACATCGGGCAATAGTTTGTAAATTAAGGCAAAAAGCATCGTGACTACGCCAAAGGAAAGAGCAAAATCTACAATTTGCCAAAGGCCGACTGGTAAATGTAGCAAACCGTTCAACCACGAGCTAATGGCTGCTAAAACAGCGCTAATTACTAAAGATACTAGCAAGAGAAACCCTATACCTAAAATCATCGCAAAAGACAATACGCGGTCTTGCAGAAATCCCCAAATGCCGCGTCCGGGAGGCGGTGAAACATTCCAAATAGTATTGAGGGCATCTTTGAGATTAGTAAACACGTTGGAAGCGCCCCACAAAAGTGTGGCGAGACCGACTAAAGTAGCAATCATGCCTGACTTGGGTTCGGAGGCTTTGAGGATGAGTTCTTGGACGGTTTGAGCGCCATCTTTGCCGATTAAACTTTGGAGTTGGCCGACGATTTGACCTCTGGCTGCGTCTTCACCAAAGACCAAGCCGACGATCGCAATTACGATAATTAGCAGCGGGGCGAGGGAGAAGACTGTGTAATAGGCTAGGGCGGCGGCTAGGGTTGGGGCTTTATCTTTTTGCCATTGACTAAAAGTTTCTTTGAGCAGCGATATGCCTGTTTTTAAGTTCACGGTTTTGGGTTTCCTCATACTTAGTGTTTACCAAGGGATTATAATAGATTAGGGTCTTTTTAGCGTCTCCCACAAGTTAGATCGAGCGATTAGCAAATTCTGAAAATTACTTTTATGTCAAATTCCAACACAACTGTTAACAACACTGATATCAAATCTTCCAAAAAAGCAATTTCTTGGGCAAAACTGAGCGCATTAGTAGCAGCAGTCAATTTCTTGTTGGTGATTTTCCATTTCAGTTACCTGCAGATGCGCCCTGTTTATTTGAGCTATTTTCCGGCTTTAGTTAAAATTTACGATCCGATTAAAGGCATTGATTCGAGTTTGCCAAAGGCGGAATCTTTGCAAGCCTCTGACCAGTTTTCGCGAATTGATGCGTTTTTTATAGGTTATTTTTGGGCGGAATTTTTCATAAAAAGTCTGTTCCACAGCCGTCGCAAGCCGGGGGTAAGTTGGTTGGATTTTGTGCTGAGGCGCTGGTACGAGGTGTTTCTGCTGATTCCGATTTGGCAGGGGTGGCGGATTCTGCCGGTATTGGTGCGGCTGCACAAGTCGGGTTTGGTTAATCTCGATCGCGCCGTTGCTCAAATTACCTACGAACCGGTGGCTTATTTAGCCGATACGATGTCGGAATACATGATGGTGCGGTTTATCAATCAAGCTCAAAGTTCGATCGAACAGGGCGACGCAGCGCGGGTACTGCTAGATCCGCAGCAGCCCTACCTTCACGTCAATCAGGAAAATACGATCGAACGAATTACCAAGCGGATTTTGGATCTGACAATTTACAAAGTTTTGCCGCAGGTGCAACCGGGTTTGGAAGAATTGCTGCACCACAATTTGGAAGCGACAATCAAACAGTCGGATTTTTATCAACTCCTGCAAACTTTCTCTCCGATTAATATTTTGCCTGAAGAAATGACCGAACAGCTAGCCAATTATCTGGCTCAAACTGCTGTCGATGTGGTAGCAACTACTTACGAAGACGCTAAGGGGCGAAAAATTATCGATAATTTCAGCCAAGAATTTAATCAAAGTTTGCGGCGGGAGTTGCAAGACGAGAAAACTCTCGGAGAATTGCAGTCGTTGCTGTCGGATTTGTTGGAAGAAGTTAAGTTGAATTACATTCAAGGTGGGTTGAATTCCGATCCAGAGCAAACTTTTACGGAAATTCACTCGTTGCGCGGGGTAAAAGAGAGTTGATAAAGCAATTAGTTTCGGTTTGGTGAATTGGCTTTTTTTTGAATTAACCGATGAAAGTCGCGTTACGCTTTCGCCGCACGCCAAGGATGCGGCGCGAAGGAGGAAAAGACAAGAAAAGAGTAAGAGTTGACAAGTTGTACGGGTAAGGTACACGGCCCGGCGCACCCTAGGAATATCGGTAGTGCGGATATCCGATAGCTGAGGCAGTCAATTAATCTGAATCGACAGCTAAAATAAAGGTATTAGTCAAAAACATCTATCGTATTATTTATCTATTTTGAACAACCTTGCTTGCCTGGAAATAGAAGTCGTTCAAACACTGCTAAGATTAGCAATGTTGCTGGGATTAACACTTTTGATCGCGTTTTTTGTGGCGGCAGAATTAGCATTAGTATCAGCCGATCGCCATCAAATCCGCCAACTCGCCCAGTTGCGCGATCGCCCAAACGCCAAAACTGCCGAACTCGTCCACCAAGCGCAGAACAACATACCGCATTACCTGTCGGTGACTCAAACAGGCACAACGGCAGGGAGCTTGCTGTTGGGTTGGTTGGGCGAGGGTGCGACTGTACACTGGATTGAGCCGTGGATCGACAAATTGCCGATCGGTCATTTAGCCGCCTGGGTGAACCCTCATTCGATCGCAATTCCCGCAGCATTTATATTAGTAACTTACGTCGAAATAGTATTAGGAGAACTAATCCCGAAAGTATTAGCAGCCCACGCCCCAGAACGCACCGCTTTGCTACTGATGCCAGCCATAGAAATCTGCTCAAAAATACTGTGGCCGCTCCTAGTAATTCTCAACGGTACTGTGTGGCTGCTGACAGGTTGGATTACCAGCAAAAAGTCGGAGCCCCTGCTGCCAACTTCCGAAGCCACTATCATTCAAAAAGATGCTCATTGAGCACTAATTTCCAGCATTTGGGAAGTAACAGCCCACATTCCGCACCCCAACTGTCACATAGGTGCAGTTAAGCTGTGTGACGGCAATATATGCCGTCACTCCCGCCAGACTTTTGAGCATATTTATACTCACAACAACTGTCAAAAGATTGGAATTAAAAACCGGGAGCAAAATTTGGGAAAAATACCATCGTTTTGATAACTGATACGGTATAAAATGTTAAATAAGCATGATGATGAAGAATTAGAAAAAAGTTTCTAAAAAAAGGCTTTTCCTTACTGGTGACGGCAAACTAATAATTAAAATCCCCAGGACAGTAAACATCTATTTTTGTAGTTGTTAAAAATTTTAAAGCCATATTCAGAATTTTTTATTAATTTAAGCTAATTGTTAATACCCTCAACAATACCACTTGTCGTCCTATTATCAAACTAAGCAATTATCTCCAGTAAAACCAATTGTTAATACTCTTCATACTCTCAGAAAAATAGTGTTGAGCTCTTTTATGTCAGATCCCAATTCTCAACAATCCCCTCAACCAATTTGTTTTTTCTATGTGAATGCAACAATTGTTCAAGATTTATTCATCGTTAAAATTGAGACAGTTCGTACCTAAAAATTAAGGAAAATTTCCCAAATAAAATTATCGCGCATTTTTCTCCCCCTGCACAATTACCTGTCAGCGAATATCTTCATAAAACAGTTTGAGATACTTCGCTGAAACCCCAAAACCCCACAAAAAACCGATCGCCAGATAGATGGCAGTTGCTTTAAGTTCGCCCCAATGCGCCACCCGCCGATCGCTACTTTCCACCACCCGATTTACTAACTTAAGTCTTCCCCGGCGCGCTAACTTCAAACACAAATCCGCTTCCTCCATAATTGGCAGCGCCGCATCGAAACCCGCGCCTTCCCAAAAAACTGTACGGCGGCAAAAAATAACCTGATCGCCAAACAACAAGCGCAATCCTTTAAAAAATAAATGAGGTCGAAATAACAGCGGCGCGTAGTAAGTTTTTAGATAATTGTGCAGCGAAAAACCCCATCTTGTTTGCTTCGAACCAGCCATCAGCGAGATAAACCCGCCTCCGACAATTTTAGCATCGGACAATGTTTTCTGGATGACTGCTACAATGTCATCAGGAACTAAAGTATCGGCGTGGAGAAAGCACAGAATTTCGCCGGTGGCGGTTTCTGCGCCTAGGTTCATTTGCGCGGAACGTCCGGCTATACTGCTAGAAATAACTTTGGTGATGGCCGAAAGTGCGATCGCCACTGTATCGTCTTGACTGCCGCCATCTACCACTAACACCTCCCAAGCCGGAGGATTGAGAATGCTGAGTTGGCGCAAAGTGCGTTCCAGACAAGTCGCTTCGTTGAGGGCGGGAATGATAATAGAAACGCGATTCATCTGGTTGAAATTCATGCCAAAAGTATTATACTAAAACATTGTGACGATTCGCAACAAAACAGAAGACCGGGCAGTTAAAACCAGGTCTATAGGAATCAAACCCTAGCATAGCGGGTTGAAGGCCGGGCGGTTAAAATTACGTTGTCTTGTTCAGTCTGCAGACGCAAACGAAAGTTTTTGTCAACCTGGTTTCAACCGCTGTCTGTATCTATATCTTCCACGAATTAGGACTAAAAAAATCGTGCCGACGAAAATAGAAGTAAAAAACGATCTAGAATTTTACGACGAAAATGCTGATAATTGGTGGGACGAAAATGCTAAAATCTATGCTCTCTACCATCTAAATAAACCCAGATTTGAGTTTTTTGACAGACACGCGACTAATTGGCAAGGGCTCAAAACCTTGGATGTCGGGTGTGGCGGCGGTTTTTCCTGCGAGTTTATGGCCGAGAGGGGCGCTGTGGTTTCTGGAATAGATCGATCGGACAAGTGCATCGTAGCAGCTCAAAATCATGCAGTTACCAGCGGTTTTGAGATTGACTACAGGCAAGGTTTTGCCGAAAATATGCCCTACGCGGACAATACCTTCGATGTCGTCATCTGCGTAGATGTTTTAGAACACGTTGCTGATTACAAAAAGGTTGTGTCAGAGGTTCACCGAATTCTCAAACCCGGAGGACTTTTCTTTTTTGATACCATCAACCGAACTTTTTCCTCGCAAGTTGTGATGATTGGGCTGATGGAAAATATTTTGCAAGAAATTAGGCGGGGGGTTCACGATTGGGAAAAGTTTATTACCCCGGAGGAACTGTCTGCGGTAATGCGAGATACTGGTTTTGGGAATATTGAAATTAAAGGTTTTGATATGTTTGGAGAAATGGGTTCTGTTTTAGCCCAGATGCACGGTTTTTGGGGGAATTTTACAAGTGGAAAGCAACTATTTCCTTCGGGGGAAGTTTTCAAACAAGCGGCTCAACTTTTAACAGTTAATTTCGCTAATTATATTGATTACAAAAAGTCTGGGTTGTTTAAAATCCAAATCAATGAGGATACGTCGATTATGTATGTGGGCGTAGGGGCCAAGAATAATTAGTCATCAGTCGGTAGGGGCGGTGGATGGTGCGTGCGGGCCCTCTTAGCTTAGCAGTCATCAGTTATCAGTCATCAGTTATTAGTTAGCTGCTAGTGATAACTGATGATTTTTTATAATTAACTGCAAATTATTGCCAAGTATTTGGCGAATGAAGTGCGATCGCCCCTCGCAGTCCGATCGCCCAAAAACACCGCCATATCTGAACTTTAGGCTGGAATCGCTGCCCGTGCATCTAGAGCAGCCAATCTTTGTAACAAATCTTAACATAAATCAATTGACAAATTATCTGAATTGCATGGTAGCTTATTGATTATTAATTGCAATAACTGCCGGAATTTAACAGTACCTGGAGGTCAATCACCGTGACAGCAGCAATAGTTTCCGCGTCAGCGTCGCGAATCAGCGACGGACAACCCGCCGATAGCCAGAAACTGATGAGTTTGGGTAAAAATTCTGAAATACCCGACCTCGATCGCTCCAAAGATATCACCCTAGCGGTTTTAGAAGGAGTGGGAACTCTCACGGTGGGCGATCGAACAGTCACTTTAAAGCCCGGAGTATTTGTGTTTGTACCCGCCGAGATCCCGCGCACTCTCAAAGTACAAACAATGCTGAACTTGTTACTAATTGACTGCGAACCAGACCCAGATTTGAGCGAATCAGCTTGGTTAATGAATTTTCAACTTTAACCAAATGAAAAAACATTGCCCTTGCTGCCTTGACTCTCTTATTTCTCAGGTTCGCCACAATCGCACCTACTGGTTTTGTCTCAATTGCAGGCAAGAAATGCCAATTTGTGAATCGAAAAGCAGAAATATCAAGCACTATCAAATTTCACATTCGGAGTAAAAATGTCAAAAGCAATTGGTCTGTTCTACGGAACTACTACTGGTAAAACTGAGTCGATCGCTGAAATGATCCGAGATGAATTTGGCGGCGATATCGTGACTCTTCACGAAATCGGTAGCATTGACAATGATGATTTTGCCGAGTACGAATGTCTGATTATCGCTTGTCCGACTTGGAATATCGGCGAACTGCAAAGCGACTGGGAAGGTTTTTTCCCCGAACTGGATGATATTGATTTTAGCGGCAAACAAGTAGCTTATTTGGGAACTGGCGACCAAGAAGGCTACCCGGATAATTTTATGGATGCAATGGGGATTTTGGCTGAAAAAATCTCCGAACAAGGCGGCGAAACAGTCGGTCTATGGCCCACAGACGGTTATGATTTTAATGAATCTAAAGCTGTAGTTAATGGCAAGTTTTTGGGTCTTGCTATTGATGAAGACAATCAATCGGATCTGACGGAAGCGCGAATTAAATCTTGGGTATCTCAACTCAAGAAAGAATTTAGCTTGTAGACTGTTAGGGTGTATTTTTCAACGAATTCTTTAGCTCCTGACCCCCCTAAATCCCCCTTAAGGAGAATTACTTTGAGGGGATTTTAGCCCCTTTTTTTTTGAGTCTGGGAGATAGAGGACGCAATAAAATACGCCCTAGCAGTCGAAGTAAGGTGCGCGGGCGCACCCTACATTTAAACGTTATGCTTAAGTAATAAATAACTCTATCTCCAACTGAAAATAGATGAAATTTAGTTCAGATGATGTGCTTTGGTTAAGTGTAAGTCCTAGTTTGCTATGCTTCGATCGCTCGCTGCTTTCTTATTTAAATGATTCTGTACCTGTGCAAGTATGGGAATACCAGCAAACTGAAGACGAAGGTTGCTCTTTGGATATGGCTGTTGAGCTTTTGCACGATTTTTTAACAATGCGCGATCGCCCAATTCATCTCATCGGCCACAGTACCAGCGGATTAGTCGGTTTAATGTATGCGCGCCGCTATCCTCACAAAGTTAGTTCTTTAGGACTTTTAGCTGTCGGTTTGCCATCTTCTGTTAATTGGCAAGCACATTACTATACGCATCTTGCAGGTTTTCCGTGGAGTAGCAAACAAGTTTTGACTCAAATGGTGGACGATATGCTGGGATGTCAAAATCAAAGTATCAGTCAAAAATTTATACCATATTTTGAGGATGACTTAGCCTGTTCTCCTTGTCCTCACTCCTTATTTAGGATGAATAATTCCCGCGATGAGGGTGTAGAAGTGCCTTTGTTGATATGCAGCAGCAAAACTGATTTTGTGGTATCTCCTATTGTGATGCGCCGCTGGTCAAATTTTCTTAAAAAAGGCGATCGCTTTTGGGAATGTCCAGACGGGCGGCATTTTTTCCATCACTTCTATCCAGAACAAGTCGGGGAAGAAATATTGAATTTTTGGCTATCTCTACACAGTCGCCAACCAGTTTTAGATTTGAAGTTCTAGAAGCTGGATCGCCACTATTGAAATCAATATTCAATAATCTTGGTGGTTGAAAGAAGTCTGCGAGCCTGAAGCCGAAAAACTCCTGCGCTGTTACTTCTTTATATAACCCATTTGACATCTTTTAGGCGACAAGCCTTTTAACCACGAGCCTAATAAAACAAAAATTCATCTTGGTAGTTGCATTAGCTAAAGTTCTCTCGAAGTTCTCGCTCAGAATTTTGCACTTCTCCGTCTAAGCATTTGACCGTTCAAGTATCCACCTTGCCCGAACCGGAAAAACTTCCTATTTTTCAAGCGTTTATTTTTATTGTTTTGAGGTCTTTTTTTGAGAGTTCAAAGTTGATTTTAGTCATAATTTGTGGATAAATTTTTGTTAATTCAATAGTCAAGGGTTCGGGATGATATCCGTTGTCCAGCAAAATAGTAATTTTGGGAATATTAACAGGTTTAGATTTGAAATAATCGATGTTTTTACTCAATATCTCAATCAAACCTGCATCCAGAAGATAAATTGGCTTTGGTGCAGTGAGTAAAGAAGGGAAACGATCGCGTATCAACAGCTAGATGCTTTTTAACACCATTGGCATATTTATAAAAACAATACCCTTTAGATGCAATACTAGCATTACAGGTATTTGTGACATCCTGTGAATTGATAATCCTCAACGTAGTCCATTTTGGTTTTTTTTACCTGTTCGCGGACTTGACAATGTAAGACTATCATCAGTTCTTCAAGCACTCCTTGCGATCGCCACTGTTTATAATACCAATATACGGTTGAGTAAGGAGGTAAGTATTTAGGTGAATTTTACCAATTGGCACCATTTTTAAGTTGATAGAAGATGCAATCTAAGATTTATCTTTTAGTCCATTTTGGCGGCCGAGTTGGCTTGTTAAGTGGCAATATTTGATGCAGTATGGTTCCTTTGAATTTCCCATTCACAGTCCGTGAGATTACTAGAATACTGCCTACGGCAAAGCGTGTATTTTTCTGGTAATTTTACCTTGAAACCCTCAGGGGGGGGACAACCAACTTGAAAACCTTCTCAAGCGCTCATTTAAACTGAACGACCTCAAAAAAGAGCTTTTGGGGGCGATCGACTGCTGTGAGGCGATCGTGAAAATATCTCAAATGGGTTCTATACTTGAGTGTTAGGGCGATCGCGGGAACACCGCCGCGACGAATTTACAATTTATCAAGAATTATGCCAGCAAGTTTTCTGCCAAAGTCGATCGCACAACTCACAGAATCTACCTCAATCGCCTTAGCCCAAAGCATTCAACAGTCAGCAATTACAACCCCGCTGAGCCCGCAGCCAATAGCCACCACTTACGTGCGTCAGGGCAGCGGCAACACCCCGATTTTGCTAATTCACGGCTTCGACAGTTCCGTATTTGAATTTCGCCGCCTGCTGCCGCTGCTTGCTGAAAAAAATGAAACTTGGGCGATCGATTTATTGGGTTTTGGCTTTACAGAAAGAGGGGCGGATTTGGCATTTAGCGCCATGGCAATTGGCACTCATCTTTACTCTTTTTGGAAATCGCTAATTTCGCAGCCTGTAATCTTAGTTGGCGCATCGATGGGAGGTGCTGCCGCAATTGATTTTACCCTCAATTATCCCGAAGCTGTCAAACAATTAGTGCTGATCGACAGTGCAGGTTTTGCCGTCACTTCTAACAAGGGAAAATTTCTCATTCCTCCTTTAGGATATTTGGCAACTTCATTTTTGCGAAACCCTAAAATCCGCCAAAAAATTAGCGTCAATGCTTATTTCGATCGAACTTTTGCTACGGTGGATGCTCAAACTTGCGCTGCTTTGCACTTAGAAACGCCTAACTGGAATCAAGCTTTAATTGCTTTTACCAAAAGCGGCGGTTACGGAGGTTTTGGGGGGAAACTCTCGCAAATTCAGCAGCAAACGCTGATTTTGTGGGGAAAACAAGACCGAATTTTGGGGACGGCGGATGCGGAAAAGCTTGAAAGTGCGATCGGCAATTCTCAATTAATTTGGATACCGGATTGCGGCCACGTTCCTCACCTAGAAAAACCGCAAATTACCGCTCAACATATCTTAGATTTCACAGCCAAAGCAGCAGGTTAGTAATTAGGACTTCAGTCCGCATCTGTTATCAGAGGACTGAAGTCCTTACTACTAACATTAAACTTTCGGTAAGTATTTTTGTACGATCGTCCATCCCGTGAGCAACACAGTCACAAATCCAGCACCTAAAAATATATTAGTGCCAATGTGGATGGGGCGCGCCCAAGGATGTTTAGGGCCAATTTGCAAACCACTCCCAACAGAAACCAACACCAAAGCCACCACAGCTAACCCGGCCGGTAAATGACCTGAGTGACCCAAATTTCCGTAGTATCCCAGCGTACCGACTACGCCAATTCCCAGCAGTAAAATTACCAAAGTCGCCATTCCCGTACCAGTCGCCAAATGAAAGGGACGCAGCCATTTTGGGCGCTGCTGTTTGGTACTGCGGGCGGCAAACATCCATGTTCCAGTAACCGCCAGCAACAGGTAAGCTAAGAGGGAAATACCCATTGACCAAGCCGCTATTTTCCACAACCACAAGAAAGAAGGCAGATTCATCCGTTGCATCCCTAATTAGGGATTTCCAAAAAAGGTTTCCTTCCGATTTTACTGGCATTTTCCAGCAAAAAATGCAGATTTTTGGCAGAAAGGGCGATCGGGCTATCCACAGCTTGCATCTTTCTTACAAACCCGAAGTCAAACGCTAAAGCTCATACTCAGCTTTATTGACGTTATTGATACCAATTTACCCAAAAATGCAACTACAGGCAAACTCCAAACTAATCTTCAGTAAATCATTCCCAATTCTTCAATCTAAAATGGTATGATTTGTCGATCCAGTTTTTAGGAGCATCCTTACAATTCTAGCTTCGTGTTTTTGCTGTCAATGAAAGAAAGGCATTTTATAAAACCCTAACTTTTGTTCGACTATTAATCGAAAAAAAGGCAGACCGTCTATCAAATATCTTTTCCACAACCTTCTCGGTTCGCTTAACAGTCGGTACGCCCATTCAATGCCAACTTCGCTCATCCATTTGGGCGATCTTGCTTTGCAACCAGCTTCAAAATCAATGGTTGCACCTACGGCCAAGAAAATTTTGATATGTGTAAATTTGCTCTGGTATTTAATCAACCACTTCTCTTGCTTCGGCGCTCCCACTCCTATGGCTAGAACTGTAGCTCCTGATTTATTGATCGCGTCAATTATTTTTTCGCACTCTTCTTCATTTTTTTCAAAGCCAAAAGAAGGAGAAAGTGCTTCAACCACTATTTCTCTACCAATTTTTTGATTAATTTTTTCCTGGGCTTTTTTCGCAATACCGACCGCCGCTCCGAGCAAAAATATTTTCGTGTTCTCGTTATCCTTGTGATACATATAAAATGCAGGAAACAAGTCAGAACCTGAAATTTTTTCTTTGATTGGAGTACCCAAGAATTTTGAGGCATACATCAATATTTGACTGTCGCAGACTCGATAACTAGATTGATTGTAAGCTTCATAGAAATCGCGATCGTACTGCAACTTAATCAAGTGGTCTACGTTGGGTGTAAATACGACACCGCCTTCGCTGTCGAGTTTTTCAAACAATTCTGTTATTGACAGGTTATCTATGGAGACATTCAATACATTAACGGTTTTCATTGGTTATTCCCTTTCACCCTTTATATTAAACGGCAACTCAAACTCTAACCCACACGGCAACCTCGTATTTTCACTTTTTGGGCGCGGGGGGTGAATATACTTTATTCAGTATATGCCCGTATACCTTACCTGTCTAGTAATAAATTTTAAAGATTGTGTAAAGAATCACCTATTTTTAGCGAAAAGTGTATCAAGCCATTTTTTTTGTTTACAATTCGCAGCACAATTTTCTGAACAAGACTATCTCGTGCGAATAGTTAAAATATTGTAAATTAATGGTGAGCAATTGAGCAAGAGAGCGCAACTCCCGAACTAGGTTTGGGGCAAAGGAGGTAGGTTTTTTAGTTTGTGTATTCAGCGAATGCCAGATATATTTAAGCTGTGAGTGCGATCGGCTCGCATTCCTAAAAATCATCCTGATTTGTGGTGAACCAGCGACTTTCTTCTGGGCGGGGACATGGTTTTCTTGGTCTTAAGACTTTCTGGAGCTTTTAAAACCAGACCCGATAGTCCTCCAGCAATGAGCGCAAAAATTGGGTTAACCATGGCGTTCAAAACACAGTCAAACACGTACATAGTTAAAGACACTGCCAAGACCGCAGCGGGCGCTACTTTGGGATGAGCCCAGGTTCGGGCGGGATACTTGGACACGCAAAAGACGACTACAGGAAGCAACAAAGAAGAAAATAAACTAGCTAAACCGACTGCACCGTTGACCCCAAAAGCAATAATCCATAAACTGTCGGTCACCGAGATATCTTTACCGTACTCGTTGTACACGCGGTTTCCACCCGAATCTCCCCAACCAAAAAGAAATGCTTGCCGTGCTTTTGCCCCCAATATTTCTTCCATGTCAAATCTAAACTTTAGAGAAGCGGCTCGTTCTTCGCCAAATATTTGAGTCATGAAGTCAATCACGTCGTGACTCGAAAATTGACCCGCTGCTGCTACGTACAGATAAAATACTATATATCCAATTATGAATAACAGGGGCAAAGAGGTGCGAAACTGCTTCGCTGAAAATAATACGATTAACGCGAACGCAAATAAACTGTAAGCGCCAGTAGAACGGCACAGGAAAAAAGCAATAGTTAATACAATTACTAGAGTCTTGATGTTGCGGCCCTGAAACTTTTTCAGCGTCCCAGTTTGCCAAAGCCAAACTCCGATTAAGGCGGCTGTCATCATCCAGACGCCCACCATCAAACCGTGCTGCATAAATACTACCGGTCTCCACCCCCCCAAACGCCTTGCTTGACCCCAGTCCTCAAAGGCATTGACACCGTAAACCATTTGGTGCAGAATTGGGCCTTTAACTCCTTCAATTAAAGTAAAAGGAATGTAGGCCAACCCACCGGCAAACATGCCGATCGCCAGTTGTCGCAGCCCGTCTAAACTACCGAAATACAATCGTCCTACAAAATAAGGCAGACCCCAAGCAATGATTTGGGTGAAAGTCGGAGAAATCGGGCTGCCGCCATTAGTAACTTGTGAAACAATGGGACACAAACACCAAATTACTATTGGTACGTCTAACCAACCGGGCTTAAAAGTGGTAATGCGCGAAGTATCGTAGACCAGAGTAGCCAGCAAAATCGCGTAGCAAGATGCCGAAACTTTGTCATAAGGTGGCAACAGGGGGATGGGATAAGAAGCTTGTGGCAAAAATAGCCACGCTACAATAAAACTGATAATTACCGCCCGGTGAGGCGGAAACCTCACAAACAGATAAAAAACGATCGGAAGCCAGCCGAACAGAGCAATTGGGATTAATGCAACCATAGTTTTTTTTTGCAGTAAAATTGCAGAAAGAGAACTCAATTTGCCCGATCGAAGTTCTCGATTAAACGATCGCCCAACCCCGAGCTTTTAAATCCACCTCAATTTTACGCATTCTTCGTTAATTGTGGCTGACCTTCCAGAGCAGTGTCCAGTGCAGCCTAGAATAGGTCGGTCGCATCCTTCCAAGTATAATTGATCACCGTTTCCAAAGCAGTCTCGGACATTACCCGCCATTCGGCATCAGATAACTGACAAATTTGCTCGATCGCCTTTGCCATATCCTTTGCCATATCCTCTGGGTCTTCTGGCTTGACCAGGATTCCGCCCCCGCCAGCCAGCAATTCCCGAGCTGCACCAACGGTCGTACCGATGACTGGAGTACCTACCGCAAGCCATCCCTTCTAAAATTGGCAAACCGAAGCCTTCGGAGCTGCTGGAAAACAGCCAAGCATCCCATTTGCTATAAAATTCTTTGAGTTGGTCTTGTCTAGGTTCTTTATTATACCCAGTACCAGGTGGCAGCGGCAAATACGCCACAGGATATTCCCCTCATCCCACCCGTAAGACCGAGGGTAGGAAAGACAAAAGTAATTTTCATAACTATAGAACCCATTTGACATCTATTCCAGACTTATTACCACAACTAGGTTTGGACCGAATCAGTATAATCCTAGATTTAGGCTAGAATAGTTGCCCTGTAAGGATTTTACAAAAGATGTCAAATGGGTTCTATAATAAAAAAAATGCTTTTTGCAAAACACAGATGCTCCCAAAATGCTTTTTGCAAAACACAGATACTCCTGCGGACAAGTCTGCGGTAGGGCAGTACGAATTTGGAACTTTAAATCGCTTACTCGCAAAGAAATTATGTCAGATGATGGGAGGAGATATTCGAGAGAGCGAGTTGGGTAAAATGTCAAATTTCACTGTATAATTACCAGCGCTTATCGCTAAACAATTAGCTAATTAAAAAGAATTTGCCAAGCAATAATTGCTAGTGCTAAATCGGCGATCGCGTGGCTGATATAACTAGACCAAAGCGAACGATAAGTCAGATAACACTGCGACCAAATTATTCCGGCGGCGAAGACAGCTAATGAGCCTAAAATCACACCGTGCCAATCGCTGTAGGCTGCGATTACAAAAATGTGGTGGAGGGTGAAAAATAGTGCACTGAGAAATATTGCTTTTTTTCCAGGTATCAGAATCTGGCATTTGTTGCAGACAAACCACCGCCAAGTAAATTCTTCAATCAGTGAGTTAACTAGCACAAAATATGCTTCAATCATCAAGTAAATATTAGGGCTGCTAATACCCAATTCCTGCGCTTTTTTTTTGGCAGTTACAGGATCTATCCAGTGCTGACCGAAAAGGCTGTAGATACCCACAATCACCGCAAACATGAATATTCCCCAAATAGCTCCAGACAGCAATTCTAGGCGCTTGGGGAGGGAGAAACGCAGGTTAACGCGATCGACAAAAACAGACCACGCGATCGGAAAAACCAGCAACCAAACTTGACACAAAACTGACAGTGTTTGTCCCCAGCTTCCGCCAATATACAATGCTGTTACTGCACCAATACTGGCGGCAGGGACAAGCAATGTGAGAGCTAAGAGTGCTGTTTTGCGATCGCCATTATCCAGCATTTTTTACGCGACATTTGAAAAATTGTATTGAGATCGAAGGTAAAAGCTTGGCTGCTGCAGACAGGAGAGTTTTGTGCCGCTTATCAAAGTGGCGTGCCTTTTCAGTTGCAACAAAATGTTCATGTAAGAACAATTCGATCGCCTCTTTGCATTTGCGGCTCAAAATACCATAATATAATCTAATCCCTAATAGCTGTGTATTTTGGCCCAATGACGATCGCCATTGACTTTGGAACTAGCAACACCGTCGTCGCTCGCTGGAATCAGGCCATCCAGCAGCCAGAAACTTTGAAATTACCGGGATTGTCGGCAATTTCGGCTCAAAACCCGCCCCTAATTCCCAGTTTGCTTTACGTTGAGGACGCTGCTCAAAATAAAATAATACTCGGTCAACAAGTCCGCGACAGAGGTCTCGATCTGAGTGGAGATTCTCGGTTTTTCCGCAATTTCAAGCGAGGAATTGGCACTTCTGTTCAGGGTTTTGTGCCGGAACTAGACGGGCAAATTGTGGATTTTGAACGAGTAGGTGAGTGGTATTTGAGCAAAATTGTTAACTCAATTCGCGAACTGCCCTTGCCGGTAGATTCTTTAATTTTTACAGTGCCTGTAGATAGTTTTGAAGCTTACCGCCATTGGTTGGGTAAAGTGTCTGAATCTCTGCAAGTAGAACAGGTGCGGATGTTGGACGAACCGACGGCGGCTGCTTTGGGCTACGGTTTAGCCGATCGCGAAATTCTCTTAGTCATTGATTTCGGCGGCGGAACTCTCGACCTTTCTTTAGTACGCCTCGACATTTCGGCTGGCAAAAAGCCCTTGGGTTTTCTGCTCAAATGGGGCGAAAAATTATTAGCTGAATCTTCGGCACAAAAGGTAAAAGTTGCTCGGGTTTTGGCTAAAGCCGGACAAAATTTGGGCGGTTCTGATATTGATAATTGGCTGGTTGACTATTTTGTCAAAACAAAAGGGCTGGCCAAATCTCCGATTACAACGAGATTGGCAGAACGGTTAAAGATTCAGTTATCTTTGGTAAATCAGGCGGTTGAAGTTTATTTTGATGATGAAAATTTTGAGAGTTACGAATTAGAATTAGACCGATCGCGCTTTGAATCTATCCTCGCCGAACATCAGTTTTTTGACAACCTCGACGAGTGCATGAATCAAGTATTGCAGCAAGCGCGCCGCCAAGGCTTAGAAATTGACGACATCGATGCAGTTTTGCTCGTTGGCGGTACGGTTCAAATTCCCGCCGTAAAGCGTTGGGTTGAGCAATATTTCGAGCCGGCAAAGATTCGGTGCGACAAACCCTTTGAGGCGATCGCCCAAGGTGCTCTGCAACTGAGTCAAGGCATAGAAATCAAAGATTTTCTCTATCACAGTTACGGAATTCGCTACTGGAACCGCCGCGAAAATTGCCACAGTTGGCACAGTTTAATCAAATCCGGCCAGTCTTATCCGATGAGCGAACCCGTAGAATTAGTCTTGGGAGCTTCTTTAGAAAATCAGCCGAGTATTGAATTAATTATCGGTGAATTGGGAGCGGAAACTGGCGGCACGGAGATATATTTTGACGGCGACAGGCTGATTACTCGCCAAATCGCGGGCCAAACCTCGGTACAGCCGCTAAATGACAAAGACGGAGCTCGCAGTATCGCGCAATTGACACCGCCTGGGTATCCGGGGGGCGATCGCATCAAAATCTTCTTCCGCGTTGACGAACAGCGATTTTTACGCATTACCGTGGAAGATTTGCTGACAAATCAAACGTTGTTGGAGGATAAACCCGTGGTGCAGCTAAGTTAAGCATTCCTGAACGCATAGGAGCTCAGAAACCGGGTTTTTGACCGAATCTGCGGGCTGTAACGCAGTATTTCGCAAAAAAACCCGGTTTCTAACTACCGGTGCATCCGATCGAAGAAACCGGGTTTTTGACCGAATCTGCCGGCTGTAACGCAGTATTTCGGTCAAAAACCCGGTTTCTAACTACCGGTGCATAAGTTCTAGTAATGTTCGACTATGCCCGATGCCCGATGCCCAATTCCCAATGCCCGATGCCCGATGCCCAATTCCCAATGCCCTAAACCTAAGATTTGTGCACCACCACCGGTGTCCCCACCGAGGCCCAATTGAACAGCCATTTAGCGTGATTTACAGCTACATTCGTGCAGCCGTGAGTGACGGGATTGCCAAACAAATTGTGCCAGTAAGCGCCGTGAATTGCCATTCCTCCGTCGTAATACATTGTATAGGGAACGTCGGGCACATCGTAGTCCGGCCCAGTCATTCTGGCAACGCGGTATTTGGTTTGAACGGCAAAGGTTCCCGTGCGGGTGGGAGTCGATGATTTGCCGCTGGAAATAGTCACCGCATAAACTGGTTTGTTTCCTTCCCAAGCTGTTAATCTTTGTCTTGACAAATCAATTTCAATCCAGCGCTGACTGGACTGCTGCAACTGCATAATTCTATTGGCAATTTTGTTGTGCTGCGAGCCGGCAATTGCAGGATTTTGCCCGCCACAAAATGCAGCAACTGTGAGGGCGCAGCCGGCACAGAAAATGCCGGCGCGGCGAAAGTAAGTTGAGTTGATAATGCTGTTCATTCCTCACACCCAAAACGATTTTAGACTTGAAATTTTAGATTTTAGATTAGCTTGTACTACTTTAGATTGTAGATTATAGATTTTAGATTGGGAAAGAGGGCTTAACAAGTTGTTAACTTTTCGGTAAGAGTTCGGGCAATTTGGACGATCGCCCGCCAATCTCCATTTTCCACTAAGTGTTTGGGAAATAAGTCTCCCGCCAAACCAACGGCGATCGCCCCTGCGTCAATAAATACCTTCGCATTTTCCACTGTCACCCCGCCCGTGGGAATCAAAGGAATGTTCCCCAGAGGGCCTTGCAGGCTTTTCAGGTAAGCTGCACCTCCCAAACCGGATATCGGAAACACTTTAACGCAGGTAGCGCCTGCTTGCCACGCTGTCACGATTTCCGTGGGAGAAAAAGCACCGGGGACGATCGGCACTCCGGCATCAACTGCTGTTTTAATCATAGCTACATCTGTGTGCGGAGTAAACAAAAATTGAGCGCCGCAATCTATGGCTTGCTGCAACTGTTTTAAGTTTAATAAAGTGCCGGTACCAATACTAAAAGTAGGGAATTCGGAGCGGAGTTCGGCAATTAATTCAGCAGCTTTGTGAGTGTTCCAAGTAATTTCAATAAACAAAAATCCGCCTGCTGCTACCGCCGATGCCATCTGCCAAGCGAGTTCCTTTTCCGAAGAACGGATCACGGCGATGGCGCGGTGTTTTTTGAGTAGTGTCAACCAAGATTCATTATTCATACAATTTTAGATTTTAGATTGGTAACTATAAATTATAATTAGCCTAACAAAATTAATTACACTACGCTCTGTTGCTAAGTCTTGCTAAGTCTTGCTAAGTAAAGATTTTAGACAACGTTTTGTGTAATTAATTTTGTCGAACTACTTAGTGATGGAACAGGTGCGGATCTATGAGATAGTTGCTCTTGGTTTGAGGATAGTGGGTGTATATTCACCCTAGCGGTAGCTTGTGCCGTCCGAACGATCGCAATTTGTACAACCTAGCTTTACCCGTTATAATGAGCAACAACTTTAGTGACTTTTCCTCTTGAACCAACTTCCATAAACTCACCTGTTTTCGTGCCTTTTTGATTGATGTAGTAAAGGACAACACTGGAAACTCCCCACATCACATCCAGTAGCTCAAACTTGAGATCGGGATAAACTTCCAGCCCCTTTTTGAAGTAGTTTCCTAGGGCTTCTTTGCCTGTAACTGTCCCAGATGGTTCGTTTAGCAGCTTTGCTGCGACAGGCGAGATCAGAATTACATCTTCTGCGTAATGGGACATGATGCGATCGAGGTTATGACTGTTCCAAGCTTCTATCCAATCACGCGCCAGTTCACTTGCTGTATCTGCTGTGAATATCATGTTGTGTTACTCCTATGATTTTTGCCGCTGCTTCCCGTGGGGCGCACAAAAAAATCGGGGCGATTCCAGACAATCCCAGAACCACCCCAATTACCGATTTTAACCTTTAGATTCCATCTACAATCAATTTACTGATTTCAAACTCTAGATTCAATCTAAAATCTAAAATCCCAAATCTCAAATCCCTAGATTCAATCTAAAATCTAAAATCCCAAGTCAATTAGGCAATTGTTGCCATCTTGACATCGCTGTTGGCTAGCAAATTTTGCAATTCATCAGCATCCACAGTTTCCTTTTCTATTAGCATATCTGCCAAGGAGTTGAGGACGTGGCGGTTGCCAACCAGCACGTCTTTAGCGCGCAGGTAAGCTTGCTCTACCAACAAGCGGACTTCATCGTCGATCGTGGCTGCGGTTTCTTCAGAAAAATCCCGTTCGGCCATGATATCGCGACCCATGAACATATTCCCTTGTTGGCGACCGAGAGCTACAGGGCCTAACCGATCGCTCATTCCGAAGCGAGTTACCATTTGCCGCGCTACTCTTGCCACTTGCTGCAAGTCATTAGAAGCGCCAGTCGTGACTTCTTCCTCGCCGAAGACAATCTCTTCAGCAATGCGGCCGCCCAAAGCTACCGCCATTTGATTTTGCAAGTAAGAGCGAGAATACAAGCCAGAATCCATCCGATCTTCGCTCGGTGTGAACCAAGTCAAACCGCCAGCGCGGCCGCGGGGGATGATGCTAATTTTCTGCACCGGATCGTAGTCGGGCATCAGGGCTCCGACTAAAGCGTGACCGGCTTCGTGGTAAGCTACCAAAGTTTTGCGCTTTTCGCTCATCACGCGGTCTTTCTTTTCCGGGCCTGCGAGCACGCGGTCGATCGCATCGTTGACTTCATCCATCGAGACTTCGGTCAAGTTGCGGCGGGCGGCCAAAATTGCCGATTCATTTAGCAGGTTGGCCAAATCGGCACCTGTGAAACCGGGTGTCCGGCGGGCGATTTTTTCCAAGTCCACATCTTTCGACAAGGTTTTGCCGCGGGCGTGAACGTTGAGAATTTCCAGGCGGCCGGAGAAATCGGGGCGATCGACCACAACTTGGCGATCGAAACGGCCCGGACGCAGCAGCGCAGCATCCAGCACGTCGGGGCGGTTCGTAGCAGCAATCAAAATGATGCCTGTATTGCCCTCAAAACCGTCCATTTCGGTCAGCAACTGGTTCAGGGTTTGTTCCCGTTCGTCGTTACCGCCGCCCAAACCAGCTCCCCGCTGGCGGCCTACCGCGTCAATTTCATCGATAAATACGATGCAAGGAGCGTTGGTTTTAGCTTGTTCAAACAAGTCGCGGACGCGGGAAGCACCCACACCTACGAACATTTCTACAAATTCTGAACCGGAAATCGAGAAGAAGGGAACGCCTGCTTCGCCAGCAACTGCTTTGGCGAGCAAGGTTTTGCCTGTTCCGGGAGGGCCTACCAGGAGCACGCCTTTGGGGATTTTTGCTCCGACTGCGGTGAAGCGATCGGCATTTTTCAGGAAGTCCACGACTTCTGCGAGTTCTAGCTTGGCTTGTTCGATGCCGGCCACGTCGCCGAATGTCACCTGAGTTTGAGGTTCCATTTGAACTCTAGCTTTGGATTTGCCGAAGTTCATGGCTTGGTTGCCGGGCCCGTTTTGGGCGCGCCGCACCAAGAAAAACAGTCCCACTAACAGCAGGATCGGGAAGAACAGGCTGCTGAGGGCTTTTACCCAGAAACCTTCGTCGCTTTGGGGCAGAACTGAAATGTCTACGTTGTTTTTGGTCAGGATGTTGATCAGTTCGGGGTCGTTCGGCAGGTTGACGAGTACCTTGTTGCCATCTTGAGCCGTTACGAGGGCTTTGCTGCGATCGGAACTGATATTTATTTTGTCTACTCTCTTGCCTTCGACTTCCTGAATGAATTGGCTGTACTTCCAAACTTCCCGGCTTGGGGGCTGTTTGTCAAAAAATGCCGTGGCTAGGGCAATGACTACAATAGCCAGCAGTGCGTACAGTCCAGCGTTTCTCCACCGTTTATTCACCGAGGTCGATCCTCCTAATTATTTAGTCCCTACAGTTTGGGATTTTTTATTTATGTTCATCAATCTTAACGTAATTGTAACTTGTTTGCGGCCTGCAAGAATCCCCGTTAGGGCGATCTTGCTTGCATGGTGGTGGAAACCGAACGTGCCTTCACTGCGTCAGGTGATGAAATGCTTTCCTCGCCAAAGGTAAATTTTTGCTTACACGATCGAGTGATTTTTGTCAATGTGCCGATTGAGTGGGTAACGAGTTGAGACCAAGAGGGAGATGGACGATCGTCGTCTCAATCAAGCGCGCATCGCGATCGATGCTTGAGTTAGAGGTAATATGGGTGCAATCTCTTGCTGTTTTTGAGGCAGAACAAATGTATAGCGGTAGTGAAGCCCCGGCAACTACCTGACTCAGCGCGGCAACAGTTCAGATTTTCTGAGTGCGGATGCGGTTGGCTGATGTACTCTACCAAGCTTACTTGAGGCGATCGCCATCTTCGGCACAGAAAAAACGCCGCATAGGAAAATTGAAATAACTAGCTTTTTAACTGATATGCACAACCTCGCAGATAATATTATAGCGGCAACTAATTTATATAATTGTGGCGACCACTTTCAGGCAGAGTTAATTTGTACCAAAATCATTGACAGTCAGCCAGACAATTCAGATGCTTTATGTTTGTTGGGAAAAATTAAATATCAACTTTCAAAAAATCAGCTAGCTTCCACAACAGATGCAGGTCTGCGCTATCATTTGTGGTACTACAACAACCAAATTTGGAATACCACCACATGGGCAGGAGTCAAAGCACTAAAATCTCCCAGCGATATGTGGAGTTACCAAGAAATAATCTGGGATTTGAAACCTAGTTTGATCGTAGAATTTGGCAGTTTCTATGGTGGAGGTACTTTATTCTTTGCCTCGCTCCTTGAAAAAATCAATAACAAATCTCAAGTGTTTTCGGTAGATATTGACCATACATCTCTCAATCCCCAAGTGAGAAATCATCCCCGCATCGAGTTAATGCTGTCATCCTCAACCGCCCCTCAAGTTTCTCAAAGAATAGTCGAATTACGCAGAGAATTTCCCGGGCCGATATTTGCTATCCTGGATAGCAACCATGAAAAGCAGCACGTTTTGGGCGAGATGCAACTGCTGCGACCTATACTGCAAACAGGCGATTACGTCGTAGTTGAAGATAGTAATATCAACGGACACCCCGTTTTGCCCGGATGGGGAGAAGGGCCATACGAAGCAATGGAAGAATATTTTGCCATTTACCCTGATGATTATCAAAGAGATGATTTGCGCGAACAGAAATTTGGCTTTACTTTTGCAACTGCTGGCTTTTTAATTCGGCGCTAAATATTTAAAATTGTACTGCAAGTCAAAGATTGCCATGAAATTTCCACTGCACCAACCAACCCTCCAGTTATTGACAGGACTCTCAGGAGTCGAACTGGGAGCAGCCTCGCACAATCCCTACGGAGTGAATGCAATTAATGTTGCTCCAAAATTTGACGAAGATTTGTTTCAAGACAACCAAGTTAACATGGGAGAGCAACCGACAAAGATCGATATGTACGGCGAAGCAGACAACATTCCCGTCAAAGACAACAGCCAGGATTTTGTTTTGTCCAGCCACGTATTTGAACACATTCCCGATCCCATATCTGCTTTATTAGAATGGCAAAGAGTTCTCAAGCCGGGGGGATATGTGGTGATGATTGTCCCGCAGCCGGATGCTCTCGCCGGAGACAATCGCCCCCTATCTACCTACGCGCAATTAATTAAAGCACACCGAGAAAAATGGACGATTGAGACTGCTCCAGCGGAGAATTTATACGGCGGTAAAGGCGGGCACTACTGGAAATTTACCTCAACAACTCTAAGAAAATTCTTTGAGAATCTCAAAACAGCTAATGACGGCATTCCGGCTGTGAATTGGCAACTGCTAGGTACCGAAGATCCCGACAGCAAGGTAGGAAACGGCTTTTGGCTGGCTTACCGAGTGGGAGCATCTCATTGTTGAAAAAATTTACTCAGCGTGCGAGATATTAAGCTCGCACGCTATAAAATCCAAACTGAGATGCTCCCCTCGTACCTTAGCTAATTGGCTGTTAACAGCAGCATTTTTCAACACCAGCCAGCTCAAAATTAATTATTTAACACAGAGGTTTCCCCGAAATGAATTCTACAAATCAGTTGAGCTATCAGCCGCTTATCAGTATTCTGATGCCAGTTTACAATACACCCGAACAGTTTTTGAAAGAAGCAATTCAATCTGTTTTAAATCAAACTTACACTCACTGGGAATTGTGCATTGCTGATGATGCTTCTACCCAGCCTCATGTCAAGCGAATTTTAGAAGAATATGCGGCAAAAGATGCAAGAATCAAAGGAATTATTAGAAGTCAAAACGGTCACATATCTCGTGCGTCAAATTCGGCACTGCAATTAGCAACTGGTGAATTTATATCGCTGCTAGATCACGACGATTTGCTGACGACAGATGCTTTGCAGGAAGTGGTAATGCTGCTGAACCAGCATCCCGATGCAGACATGATTTATTCCGATGAAGATAAGGTAGACGAGCACAACAATTTTTGTCTTCCCTGTTACAAGCCAGATTGGTGTCCCGATTCATTTTTGTCTCGGATGTATACTTGCCATCTGGGTACTTACCGGCGATCGCTAATTAACGAAATCGGTGGCTTTAGAGCAGATTATGATGGCAGTCAAGATTACGATCTGGTTTTGAGGCTTACAGAAAAAACTAACAAAATATTCCACATACCTAAAATCCTTTACCACTGGAGATATCACCCCGAATCTGCCTCGGCTTCTAGGGATGCTAAACCTTATGCCTACGAAGCTGCTGCGAGAGCCATCACAGATACAATTCACAGAAGAGGGGAAGCCGGACAAGTTATAGCGCATCAAAATTACCCCGGTCACTATACTGTTCGGTACGCGATCGAGAGTTACAAACTGGTTAGTATTATCATTCCTACCAGGGATTTTGGGAGTATTTTAAATAAATGTTTACAATCAATTTTTTCCCTAACTTCGTATCCTAATTACGAAGTAGTGGTAATAGACAATGGCAGTGTAGAAGTTGAAACAAATAATATTATCAACAAGTGGCTAACTTTACAACCCAATAAGTTTAAATGCTACCGATCGGACATTCCATTCAATTACTCTCGCCTTAACAATTTTGGCGTACAAAAAGCACAAGGAGATTACTTACTATTTTTAAATAACGATACCGAAATCAGGGAGGGAGACTGGCTCAATGGTATGGTCGAGCAAGCTCAAAGACAGTCAATTGGCGCTGTGGGAGGGCTGTTGCTATATCCTGATAATTCTATCCAAAATACAGGCTTTATCTTAGGTGTGAACGGGATTGCCAGTCATGCCTACAAGGGAGTTAAGAAGGTATTGCAGTATGAGGACATAGTACACATAGGATTTACTAATAATGTCTCGGCTGTTACGGGATCGTGCTTGATGTGTCGCCGGGAAGTATTTACCAGCAGCGGCGGTTTTGATGAAAATTTACCCATTGTATTCAGCGATATTGACTTGTGTTTAAAAATGATGGCTCAGGGCTATCGAAATATATATATAAGTCACACCAAAGTCTGGCATCAAGAATTAAAAGGTTGGGCGTTTGAACTGAGTGATGAAGAACAGTTAAAGATTGAAGCAGCAGCCTCTAAATTGATGTTATCCAGGTGGAAAAATTTAATAGACCGCGATCCTTGCTTCAGCCAGTATTTAGTGAAAAAGCTGCACGAACAGTTAAACCCGATCGAAAGAATGCAGCCTTTAGTTAGCATTTGCATTCCTACTTATAACGGCGAAAAATATCTGAGCGAGGCACTTTTTAGCGCGATAGGCCAGACTTATCCCCATCTAGAAATTATTATTTCGGATGACGGTTCGACCGATCGCACAATGGCGATCGCTAAGTCACTCACTGACAAGTTTCCCGGCGAGTTCAAGTTTTCTGAACACAAGAAATTTGGATTAGTTAAAAACTGGAATCACTGTATTTCTCAGGCAAAAGGGAAATATATTAAGCTGTTATGTCAAGATGATTTGCTAGAACCGGACTGTATTGCCGAGCTGGTAAATTTAGCAGAACAAGACGAGCAAATAGGTTTGGTATTTTCGCGGCGGGGAGTTTTGCTAGCAGGAGATGCTAACTCGGATGCGGCTTGCCAAGCAATCGGTAGAGGTGCTTTAGAAATATCTCAAAACTGGTCAAACTTGCAGCGAGTACAAGATGGCAAAACACTGCTGGCAGATCCTAATCTGTTGAACAATCCGATTAATAAAATTGGAGAACCGAGTACAGTTTTGATTAGAAGGGATGTTTTCGATAGCGTCGGATTTTTTGATGTAGAATTGCAGCAATTAGTTGATGTTGAAATGTGGTTCAGAATAATGAGCCACTACAAAATTGGTTTTGTCAACAAAAGTTTATCCAACTGGCGCGTTCACCTCGATCAACTGACAAGAGAAAACTTGCTGAAGGGAGAAATCGTGCAAGATGTCCAAAGATTGCACCAGAAAATTTTACACAGTTCGTATTTTAATTTATTGAACTCTGAAGTTAAAAATCGGATGAGTGATGCCAATCAAGCGGCAGACTGGATGCAACTGTTAGCTGGAGGAAAAAAACAGCAGGTAAATGTTACTGCTGTTCCTGTTGTTCCGGCTGCGGCTTTAGAAGTAGCGCAAATTTCTCCTGTTGCTCCTAATATTCACCGACCTTTTTGGTCTGTAATGATTCCTACTTACAACCGGGTAAAATATTTGGAGCAAGCGTTAAAAAGCGTGCTGCAACAGGCTCCTAATGCTGAGGAAATGCAAATAGAAGTTGTTAACGATTGCTCGAACCAATCTATCCAAGATGAAATGGAGGCAATTGTTAAAGCTGTAGGCGGTGGACGAGTTAATTTTTACCGACATCCAGAGCAAGATATCGGTCAAACTGCTATCTTTAATCTTTGCATTCAGCGATCGCGCGGTGAGTGGGTTCACATTTTGCACGACGACGATGTTGTATTGCCGGGATTTTACAGCCGCTTGCGAGAAGGTATAGAAAAAGAACCGAGTGTGGGTGCAGCTTTTTGCCGCCACATTTATACAGACGAAGCGGGAAATCAGCGTTGGGTATCTTGGTTAGAAAGAGAAACTCCAGGGGTACTGACTGATTGGTTGGAACAGATTATTGTGATGTGTCGCTTGCAAGCTTCTCCGATCGCAGTTAAACGCAGTGTTTACGAAAGTTTGGGAGGTTTTTGCCCTCAAGCTGGTGCTGCTTCTGATTGGGAGATGTGGAAGCGAGTTGCAGTGCATTATCCGATTTGGTACGAACCGGAACCGCTGGCTTGGTATCGCCAGCATACTTCGTCAGACAATACTCGCTTGCTGAAGTCTGGCGGGCTAATTGCTGACGTGCGAAGATCGATCGACATTTCTCAATCATATTTGCCAAGGGCGATCGCCGATAAGTTATCGAATCAAGCCCGAGAACACTATGCTTTCTATGCTTTGGAGACAGCTAAAAAACTTCTGACAGATGGAGAACATGAGGCGGCGATCGCTCAAATTCGAGAAGGACTCAAATGCAGTCAATCTGCCCAATTAAAAGAAGCATTAGTTTCACTACTGTTGCTTGGTGAATCTCATCAACCTTCTACCGGATTTTCCAGCTCTATCGATCGGCAACCGCAAGACTCAAGCAATACACCTGCTGCGGTCAACAGTCAACTTACCCGCAAACAAATTGCTGATATTTGGCTCAATTTACCAACTGAACAAGTGGCAACTGCCTTTGCGGGCGATACAGGAAAACAGCACCAAGCCCTGCTTGCCAGCGACCTTAGATACGAACCGCTAACGGATGCAGAAGAGACTTTTGTTAGCGAATTAGCGGCCAATGTGGCGAAAGGATTTAACGACCCGAAAGCTATCAATTACCTGCTAGCAGCGATGCAGTACCGTCGCGCCGACCAATTGCCGATCGACTACGATCGCGCGACAATTCCTAACTGGTTCGCCAACGAATATCTCAAATTCATGTTTACCTGTCCTAACCTTTTTCAAACCAAAGGAGAAGCAGAGAGTTACTATCAATTTATCCGAGGATGGATTGATTACGTACATAGGAATTTGTTCAAAAATACCGGTGCGCCGCTTTGGCAAAATATTGGTGTGTTATTCGCGCAAATTGCTAACTTTATTCCGCTGTACTTTACGACGGAAAACCTGCGCGATATTTATACCAAACGAGCAGAAATTATCGAGTTTGCGCTGAAAAATCGCGGTTGTTCTATTGATTGTATCTTCCCGGCGCGATCGCCCAACCGGACAAAAATCCGCCTCGGCATCATCAGCGACCATTTCGCCCCGCAAACCGAAACCTTCGCCACCATCCCGGTTTTCGAGCATTTAAACCGCAACCAGTTCGAGATTTACCTGTACGCGCTCAACACCAGCGGCCACCAATTAGAACAATACTGTCAAAGTCGCGCCGACAAACTGGTTGAACTCCCGAAAGACTTTGCACTGCAAGTCCAAACCATCCGCGCCGACGACTTAGATATCCTGTTTTTCGGGACAAATTTAACAGCTATCAACAAACCAGTTGGTTCCCTAGCAATGCACCGTTTGGCCAGGGTACAAACTACATCTTTTTGTTCCCCAACAACCACCGGCATCCGGCACATGGATTACTACATCGCAGGCAAATTTACCGCGCCTGATGCTAGTTATCAAGCACAATATCGCGAACAGTTGGCTGTACTCGAAGGTAGCGGTTTTTGTTTCAAATACGCCACAGAATCGGAAGTAGCTACAATCAAACCTACGCGCCAAAGTCTCGGCATTTCCGACAACACAACTGTTTTTGTCTCCGGCGCTAACTTCTACAAAATTCTGCCGGAATTGAGAGAAACTTGGGTAAAAATTCTAGCGGCTGTACCGAATTCAATCTTGATTCTATATCCCTTCGGGCCGGCTTGGACTCGGACTTATCCAGTGACACCTTTTGTTAACAATATGAATGCTGTATGCGCTAAATACGGCGTGAATAACAACCGCTTGCGGTTCGTGAAACAACTGCCAAGCCGCGCGGATGTCAAAGAGTTTTTGCAGCTAGCAGATGTTTATCTCGATTCTTTTCCCTACGCTGGGGCTACATCATTAATCGATCCTTTGCAAGTAGGATTGCCGGCGGTGGTTGTGGAGGGAAATGCTTTGCGCTTCCGCCAAGGTGCGGCGATGCTGCGGGAATTGCAAATGCCCGATTTAATTGCGCGTGACGAAGCATCTTACATTCAATTAGCTGTTAATCTGGGCACTAACCCGCAGTTGCGGCTGCAAAAACGGCAGGAAATTAAGGAAAAAATGCAGGGCAATCCCGCCTGTTTTGATAGTGTGGCATATTCGGGGGCGATCGGCAAATTATTCCAAGAACTCTTCGGCATCTGGCAAAGCAGCCACCTAGAAGCAGCCCGCAGCTTGCAGGATAGCATTCCCAAACCAGCCGATTTGGGCGAGAAACTCTCGAATGCCGTCAAACTTTACCAGAAAAATTCATCAAACATCTCAGCAATATCAGAATTGCGTCAAATCCGCCAAAAAATCGCTGATTTTTGGCTGAACCTTCCCGCCGAAAATATCGAAACCGCCTACCAAAGTACGCCCGGTAACAGCTACAAAATCCTGCTCGAAAGCGGCTTTCAACGTCAACCGATGATGGAAAGCGAACAAATATTTTTGCAGCAATTAACCCAGATTAGCAAAGGATTAGTGCATCCGAAAGCTGTCAATGCTTTGCTCGCCGGGATGCTGTATTTCCCACCAGAAACCATGCGGATTCCCGACGCTCGTAACCGTTTACCGCACTGGTTAATTGGAGATTACGAACAAGTTTTTGAGACAGAAGCCGCCGTCAAGTCCGAGTCAAGTTCTGACTTGCTATTGCAATACATTCAATCTCCGCAATTTGCCAATCAACTGTTAGGATGCGTCAATCTTTATCGCATCGATCCTTCTGACGTATCGGTAGTTTTGGAACTACGCCAAATCCGCAAACAACTGGCTGATTTTTGGCTGATTGTTCCTTCAGAACAACTGGAAACAGTTTACCGAGGTGAAGTTCGTAAGGGATATCAAGCAATACTTAGCTGCGGGTTGCAATCCGAGTCAATGACGGAAGCAGAACAGAAGTTTTTGCAGCAGTTAACTGAAATTAGTAAAGGGTTAGTGAATCCTCAAGCTATCAATGCTTTGCTTGGTGCGATGCTGTATTTTGTGCCGGGAAAAATGCGGGTTCCCGACGCTCGCACCCGCTTACCCAAGTGGCTGATTGAGGATTACGAAAATGTGTTTGAAGGTGCATTGTTGGCATCGGAAAAAACAATTGTGAAACAAGATTATTTGCCGCAGTTGCTCAATCAATTAACTGCTGCGGTCAATCTTTATGAAATTGACCCGACGGCGGAATTGGTAATAGCAGATTTGCGGTCAATTCGCAGGCAAATTGCTGATTTGTGGCTGAGGGTTTCTGGCGAACAATTAGAACTTTTGTACCGGAGCGATTTCGGGAAGGGTTACAAGGCTCTGCTGGGCTGCGGGTTTGTGAATGAGCCTTTGAATGAGAGCGATCGCGCGTTTTTCAATTCGTTGGTTGCTAAGTTGAGTAAAGGTTTTGGAGCGCCTGAAGCTGTGAATAATTTGTTGGTGGGGATGCTGTTTTGTCGCGCTGGGCACTTGCAAGTTCAGGATGCGAATAGTTGTTTGCCTTCTTGGTTGTTGGAGGATTACGAGCAGTTGGTTGGGGGTGCGGTTAAGGTGGCTGTGAAGTAAACGGATCTCGCGCTGGGCGAGTTCCTGCCCGCCCAGGGCGATCGATTAGTTAGGCTATTGGAACTTGATTTTTAAGGGCAAAAGAAATGCTTCAAATATATGGACATTCTCTATTCCTCTGTTTCAATAAACTCTCAACTATTCATCCAATCCTTACCTAATTTTGAATTAGTAATTATAGTCTTTAAATCATTTTTTATGATGTATCTAAAATTTGGAGTGTCTTGAATTCTAAGCGGTAGTAATAAATATGTAGGGCTTGCTGAATATATCGATCGCACTTGACGTCGCCTGGGTTATTCGATCGCGCGATCGAGAATAAAGTTGCCGTGATAAACAGGTAAAATAGGTCAAAACCCGTGCATCACCACCTGCGATCCTGTACAAAAAATCTGAGCTTGCCTCCAGCCTCCCATCCAAGTTTGAACTGCCTTTCGGAGGAAGGCTGTCATCAGACAACCGTTGGGTAAAAATGGGCGAACTAATGCCGTGGTCAGAATTTGAATCAGAATATGCTGAAAACGTATCGGCTCAATAAGTAGGGGTAGCAGAGGAGGCGTTGCTGAACTAGGGTATGATGAAGTAGTCGTCGGAGCGTCACAAATCACACACATTTAAAAGGAATATTATGCAATGCCCGGAATGTCAGTCAACTCATATCAATAAAAATGGTCATAAGAAAGGCAAGCAGAATTATATTTGCGTCAGATGTAAAAACCCATTTATAAATGATTATCAATCTCACAAAGGATACTCGGAAGAAGTGAAACGCGAATGTCTAAAAATGTATGTTAATGGCATGGGTTTTCGAGGCATTGAAAGAGTCAAAACTGTGCATCATACTACAATTATTAATTGGGTAAAACAAGCTGGAGAACTCTTGCCAGATTGTTACGCAAAGAGAAATAAATCCCGAAGTGGGAGAATTAGATGAGTTACAAACATTTGTCGGTTCAAAAAAAAAACAAAACCTGGCGAGCGACGGCGGTAGACCATTTTAAGCCAGGTATTTTAGGATGGGTTTTAGGCGACCGTAGCGCCAAAACTTTTGAACCACTATGGGATATTGTTAGTAAATGGAACTGCTATTTTTATGTGACAAATGGCCCGAAAGTTTACCCAATTTTTATGCCGGAGGGAGAGCAAACTATTAGCAAAATTTATAGGACAAGAGTTGAGGGTAAAAATACAAGGCTCAGAGATTACTTGGCTCGGCTAACAACAAAAACTGTTTGTTATTCTCAGTCGTCACAAATGCTAGGACATTCAATTAAATTACTAATTCATTATCTGAAATTTGGAGATGTGCCAATTCCCCATCAAAATCCAAGAAATCATTTTCGGCTCCAATCTCGCATTTTTTCTCGTCTCATACCCTGATTCAGCAACGCCAACGTTCTTTATAGGCATTTATTTGATGTTCAATGGCTTTTATAATAAATCTTAAATCTTTAAATGATAGATTCATATTATTTCCATTCCCAAGGACGAATATTTAGCAATCCCTAACTAGACGGTTGCTTGAAGAAGCATATCCTCTACTTGTCTAATTTGCTCCCAATCAATTGCTGCAACCCAAAGACTTTCCTCTTCAGAATATTGCACCACGCCATCCACTTCTAATTCTTCGCTATAGAGGGTGAGCAATTGACCATTTTGTAATTTAATATTTTGGCGACTTAAATCTTCAATTGTACCAACACAATTCAGACGAAGGCGACTCTGTTCATCAGCATTATGAAAGTCTGCAAAGATTCTGGGATAACTCATATTTATTACTACACTTAAGATGATTTTTTTTATGGGGGGATTTATGCAACTGACTCACTTAGATGAGCTTGTAGGGTGCGTCAGACGAAGTGATGGATTAATATAACCAGGGTTTTAGCGTCTGACGCACCCTTACTCTATTTGCTAGTTGCCTAAGTCCTAGATGGGTTAGGGATCGTTGGTGTCAGCAGAAGACTTGCTTGTTCTGGTGTTAAGCCAGCGAGAGTTGCATGATTTAAACTTCTGCCAGAAGTACGGATGACATCTCCACCTTCCGATCAAACTTTAGCCACTGTGGTAACACCCACTTGTCTATGAGGGATTGCTAATGCTAATTCTGTTACAGACAATTCTACTGCACATTCTACAGAAATTCCCGTTATGCCGCTGGGGTGGGTTCCTATGGCACGTTGAATATCTTCTGGATGATTGCGACCACCACGAACTACTAAGGCTTCGTTGGGAATTATCTCTACATTTATTTTAGTCATGTTCAAATTTGATTAAAATTTCTAGTTTTAATGTCACCGCAGGGTTGGGCTATTAGGTTGTGACCTTGCGTTTTGAGTAAAAAAATATATTATTTAATATATCTGAAAAAAGTATTTAACTTATCTTCAGAGTTAAAGTCATGCGTACAGTAAAAGCACTTCCCAATATAACAGGGCGGACATTATTGCCCGCCCCATCAAACGATCGACTATCGATTAATAATCGAAGTCGCCGCCGCCCATGCCGCCGCCAGCGCCAGCAGGAGCGCCATCCTTCGGCTCAGGCTTGTCAACAACGATGCACTCGGTTGTCAGCACCATGCCAGCAATTGATGCGGCATTTTGCAGGGCAGAACGAGTTACCTTCGCGGGGTCAACGATACCAGCTTCAAACATATCGACAAACTCATTTGTCGCTGCGTTGAAACCGACGTTAAAAGGCTTTTCTTTGACGCGCTCAGCGATGACAGCGCCGTTCAAACCAGCGTTTTCAGCAATCCGCTTCAGGGGAGCTGCCAGAGCCCGTGCCACAATCAAAGCACCGGTCAATTCTTCGCCCTTGAGATTGCTATTAGCCCACTCTTCCAATTGAGGAGTCAGGTGAGCCAAAGTTGTACCGCCGCCGGGGACAATGCCTTCTTCGACAGCAGCTTTGGTTGCGTTGATCGCATCTTCAAGACGCAGTTTGCGATCCTTCATTTCGGTTTCGGTAGCCGCGCCGACTTTGATGACTGCAACGCCGCCAGCCAATTTGGCCAAACGTTCTTGCAGCTTTTCTTTGTCGTAGGAAGATTCGGTTTCGTCCATTTGACGGCGAATTTGTTCGCAGCGGGACTTGACGGCGACTTCGTTACCTTCGGCCACAATTGTGGTGTTGTCTTTGGTGATGGTGATGCGGCGGGATTTGCCCAGCATATCCAGCTTGGTGTTTTCCAGTTTCAAACCAGCATCTTCGGTGATTAGTTGACCGCCGGTCAATACGGCGATATCTTCTAACATGGCTTTGCGCCGATCGCCAAAACCAGGTGCTTTGACAGCAGTCACGTTCAACACGCCGCGCAGTTTGTTGACAACCAGAGTAGCTAAAGCTTCTTTCTCGATGTCTTCTGCAATAATCACCAGCGGGCGGCCGGAACGGGCTACTTGTTCGAGTACGGGTACTAAGTCTTGTACCAAGCCGATTTTCTTGTCTGTCAGCAGGATGAAGGGTTCTTCTAGAATCGCTTCCATCCGTTCGGTGTCGGTGACGAAGTAGGGAGAAATGTAGCCTTTATCGAAGCGCATCCCTTCGGTGATTTCGAGCTCGGTGGTCATAGACTTCCCTTCTTCTAGGGAAATTACGCCTTCCTTGCCCACTTTGTCCATTGCGTTGGCAATCATTTGGCCGACTTCATCGTCGTTACCAGCAGAGATTGAGCCTACTTGGGCGATGGATTTGGAATCTTCTACTTGTTTGGCGTGTTCGGCAATTTTTTCGACCAAAAAGCTGGTTGCTTTGTCAACACCGCGTTTGAGGGCGATCGCATTTGCACCGGCTGCGACGTTCCGCAGGCCTTCTTTGACCATTGCATGAGCTAGAACGGTAGCTGTTGTGGTGCCGTCGCCTGCTGCGTCGTTGGTTTTGGAGGCGGCTTGACGGATCAAGGCAACGCCTGTATTTTCTACGTGGTCTTCTAGTTCGATTTCTTTGGCGATGGTAACGCCGTCATTGACGATTTGAGGAGCTCCGAATTTCTTTTCGAGCACTACGTTGCGACCTTTGGGTCCGAGGGTGACGGCCACTGCTTCGGCCAAAATGTCCATGCCGCGTTCGAGGGCGCGACGTGCATTTTCGTTGTAGATTATACGCTTAGCCATAGTTTTTGGGGATGAAAAGGTTTGAGATTTTTGATTGGGGAAGGATTTTAGTCATTTGTCCTGTGTCATTAGTTGTTTTGCGGCCTTGGCTTTAAACTGATGGCTGATGACGGCAGGACTGATGACTGATGATTAATTAGTTAACGATCGCCAGAATGTCTTTTTCGGCTAGCAAGACGTATTCGTCGGTGCCGAGTTTGATGTCGGTGCCTGCGTACTTCGAGTAGAGAACTTTGTCGCCAACTTTGACTTCCATTTCAACGCGCTTGCCGTCGTCATTGCGCTTGCCGGGGCCCACGGCCGCGACTTCGCCTACTTGGGGCTTTTCCTTTGCTGTGTCGGGCAGAAGGATGCCGCCGGCGGTTTTTTCTTCGCTAGCGCTTACTTTCACGAACACGCGCTCGCCTAAAGGTTTAACGGTAGAAACACTCAGTGATACTGCTGCCATAAATAAATCTCCAGATTACAGATCCTAGTCAGTTAGCCTGCCGGGGTCGCTATGAAAGCAACTGCCGACTGCTTGCTACTGACATATTAGCACTCTCGACTCCTGAGTGCTAATTTAGCTTTAGTTAGGGGCGATCGCAACTTATCTGTCTGTACGGGTTCCCGAACAGAAAATGAGGGGGAGAGGGGGAGAG